>JACRGL010000081.1 GCA_016212365.1 Candidatus Methylomirabilota bacterium
AGAAATTTCTTCTTGTTTAAATTTGCGAAGAGTTTCTCCCTGGGGATCGTAATCCCCGAAAGGCATCGGACTCCGAAAGATACGGCCTGGCAGATGAAATGGCAATTCTGTCAAAGGCATCCGCTGAGCTCCCGCGTTCTATCCTAACAGTGTCGTTCTGTTGGCGATGGCGTATAACTCATTCATAACCGAACAAGTTCGTTTATATTCCCAATTTGGCGGTATAGACGCAATGCGGATATACATACCTCTGGGTGAATTGCTATAGCCTTCCCCGTTCCGTGTTGTCAAGGCCGGAATCAAAACTAACAACGGAACTCAGTCATTTTTGTTTCTTAAAATGCTCTCAGCCCAGCGAAGCACTTCTTCAGCAATCTTGACGGCTTCCTCATATTCTTCATGGCTGACAGGGCGGGTACCGGGATATCTGGTGAATATGGCGAAACGGCTCAGCATTCCCGCCCTTTTTACCGAATCGGGAATCTGCTCCCCTGCCCCTTGGACAAGTCTCAACAACTCCGTAAGGTCATGGATGTAGGGAAACTCCACCCCTTGGTGAATGAGAACCGCTTTAATGGCCTTCTCCGCAGCCTGCTGAGCGTTGAAACAGAGGTCTTCAAGATAGACACTGGCTTGAAGGGTTTTCGCCTGAATCAGGTTGCTTCGTGCCCGATTCAGCCACTCTCGGGGGTCATCCGGGGGAAATCGCTCACTCACCATAGACTACTCTCCCCTCTTGGAGAGCGGGTTTAATCACCAGACAATGGGTGTGGCGATACCGTTCCACTTCTTCCGGAGTGACTACGATCACATCGACTGCCTGTCCAACTCCGAAGAGGTTCATATAGATTTCACCCGTGAGGCGACCCTGATGGAACTCCCCACGCTTAATCACCAGCAAATCCACATCGCTATTGGATCCCATCTCCCCCCGGGCGGCAGAGCCAAAGAGGATGATTTTCTCCGGCTGGGCGACCTCCACAATCCGGCGGATAATCTCCTGAAGGGTCTCCTCGCTTAACACTTTTTTACCAGCCATAATCCCCACTGATAAGTTCTGGCCATTGCCTCAAGTGCTTTATCATCGGATGAATTCATCTATTTATCCGTGTTCCCTTTCCCCGAAGATTTCGGCACTGAAGAGGTAGATAGTAGCTCCCTTTTGCCAGGCGTCGGGGGGAAGGCCTGCCTTAAGGCAGGTGTGGGCAAGAAAGGTATCCCGATCCCAGCCGTATTCGGTAGCCACCTGGGGCAAAAGGAGACCTTTCCTGAATCCCTTCTCTATCATCAACCCATGGCGACCAACCTCAATTTCATTTACATTCTCCACCTTCTTAAGGGGGGAGAGAACGGAGATCTCTATTTCGATTTCATCGAGTTCCCCGGCAGTGACAGGAGGGAAGCGTGGGTCTCCGGTAGCCGAGGAGATGGCACAATTTGAGACTGTCTGATAAAGAGGCTTGAAGGCCTCGGTATAGCCGATACAGCCCCGGAGCTGGCCTTTATGGGTGAGGGTTACGAAGGCGGCCCCTAGCTCGCGGAGCTCCGCCTCCGGGACCTCGAACTTCGGCTTCTTTCTATTTTTCACATATTCTTCAATCGAGAGTCGGGCGATTTCTAAGAGTCGGGCTCGGCAGACATCGCTTAACATGGTTGTTCCTCCTTTGCCAGAAAGGCGTCAGGGCCGACTTCCCTGACCCCCTACGACTATCTCTGGGATTCTTAGTGTCGGCTGGGCATCGGAGACAGGGACCCCCTGGCCATCCTTTCCGCAGGTCCCGATGCCGAAACCCAAGTCGCTGCCCACCATGTCTATTTCCTGTAGAATGCGGGGGCCGTTTCCGATCAAGGTGGCCCCGCGAACGGCTGGCCCTATTGCCCCGCCCTCTATGAGGTAGCCCTCGCTTACCTCGAAAACGAAGTCCCCGTTTACCGTGTTCACCTGCCCTCCCCCCATCTTCTTTACCAGGAGCCCCTTATCAGTGGCACGGATGATGGCCTCAGGGTCAGACTCGCCAGGGCAGATAAAGGTGTTGGTCATGCGGGGAATGGGCTTATGCTGGTAAGACTCGCGCCGGCCATTGCCGGTGGAGCGGGTACTGTCCTTCATGGCCGAGAGGCGGTCGTAGAGATAGCTTTTGAGGATGCCCTCCTCCACAAGGACTGTCCGCTCGGCCTCTATCCCTTCGTCGTCGATGGCAAAGGAGCCCCTTTTCTTGGGAAGGGTGGCATCGTCAATGACGGTGATCAGGGGCGAGGCAATCCGCTCACCCAAGCGGCGACTATAGACCGACAGGCCCTCCTGGGCCAGATCGGCCTCCAGGCCATGTCCTATTGCCTCGTGGATCATAGTTCCCCCGGCCTGCGAGGAGAGGATCACCGTCATCCGGCCAGCAGGGGCGGGGTGGGCCTCTAGCATGGTGAGGGCCCTTCGTGCTGCCCGCTGGGCCACCGCCTCAGGTGGTTCTTCACTGAAGATCTCGAGGCCCTGAAAGCCTCCGATAGGCTCGTAGCCCGTCTGGATGATCTGGCCGTCGGCCGCTACTACTTGGACCAAGAATAGGATCTCGGTTCGCTGGTCTTCACATAGCAAGTCCTCACTATTGGCCATGGTGACCTCTCGGAGCCGGTCTCGGTAACTCACCTTGACCTGCCTTATCCGGGGATCTATCTGGCGGGCGGCCTTATTGGCCCGCTCTACTACCTTCACCTTGGCAGCAGTCCCGACATTAGTGGGGGGCTCCAGGATGGGAAAGCTCAATGAGGGCCATCTCCGGGTCAGGCTAAGGGTCTGCTCTCGGGGATTCTCCTCCTTTACCGCCGAGCTCAGTGCCCCGGCCAGTTCTAAGAGGGAGGGCTCGCGGAGGTCATTGGTATAGCCATAGATAGTCTTAAGATTATATATTATCCGGATCCCCGCTCCTTGATCGGTGCCGCCGATTACCTTCTCAATCTTATCATCTTCGCAGTGGATGGTGGTACTGCTTGACCTTTCTATGAAGATATCGGCGAAGGCCCCCCCACTGGATAGAGCCTTCTGGAGGATCTTCGTAATAGATTCCGGGGGGATCATCTAATCACGCCTCCAGTAGACGCGCACCAGCTTCTCCTGGTGGGAGAAGCGGATATCCAGCTCCCCGCCACAGGCCCTGTTTACCGCCTTTCCCAGGCGCTGGGCCAGCTTCTCACTGGTAGTCTGGACGGTTATGCCCTCGACGCCTCCGTCTTCAAGGCGGATGATGCGGTCCAAAGGATTGCGGCGTAAGGTAGCCACCTCCTCGTTTTTGAGGGTCTTTAAGATCTGCTCTTTATGATCCTGAAGGAAGCTCCCCGCCAGGTGGAGAATCCCCCCCGGATAGCCGTCCTCGATCCTCCGGCAGGCAGGGCAGATGACTGGGCGGGGCTTTCCCCAATGCTCCACTTCCTTCCGGAGGGCTGGGTCCAGGGACCACTTCCCCTTACTCCATACTGCCTTGCAGCGCTGACAGATGGAGGGCTCGGGGATGCTGGCATCGTCCCGGTAGGGGTCCGCGGACCGGAGGCTTTTATCCCTTCGGAAATAGGGGCCTTTGGTGGTCGCCATGGTCATTCTCCCCCTTTGGATAGGTTTTCTATTATCTAGGTCCAGAGGCCTTGTAGTCGGCTAAAGTATAGTAACGGGGCGGGACTTTGTCAACAATAAGTGACCTTTTTCAGCAATCCTGCAAAAAATCCTTGACAAGGGCACCTAGAGGTGATAAAAGACGACTAACTCGATTGACAAAATCATCTAATAAAGGAGGACCATGAAGATCTCCACAAAAGGCGATTATGCCACGCGAGCTTTGCAAGAGCTGGCCTTGAACTATAACCGTGGCCCCCTCCAGATCGAAGAGATTGCGGCCCGGCAGGGGGTCCCTATCAGGTACCTGGAGCAGCTCCTCTTGATCCTCAAGCGGGCCGGTTTCCTGCAAAGCAAGCGGGGGGCCAAGGGCGGTTACTTCCTGGCCAAGCCCCCCAATCAGATTACCGTGGGGGAGATTATTCGGGCTATGGATGGGCCCATAGCACCTATCTTCTGTGTAAGCGAGACTACGAGAGAACAGTGCTCTAAGGAGCCCCTCTGTAGCCTTCGCGACGTCTGGGAGGACGTCCGGAGGGCCATCTCCGAGGTAGTGGACAGGACTACCCTGGAGGATATCTGCCGCCGCCGTAGGGAAAAGGGAGAGACCCAGGCGCTCACTTATCGTATTTGAAAGGCCTGTCCCCCTAGGGCATGAAGGGGAAGGGCCATTTTATCTTGATCTCCGGTTCGCGAAGGGAGAAAGCCATGGCGCGGGTAGTGAGAAGCGTCCTAGATCTAATCGGCGATACCCCTCTAGTGGAGATAAGGCGACTCCCGGAGCAGGGATCAGCGCGCCTCTTGGGCAAGCTGGAATCCCTAAATCCCACGGGGAGCGTTAAGGACCGCATTGCGCTCGCCATGATCGAGGAGGCCGAGAGGCAGGGAAAGATCAAGCCCGGGGACACCATTGTGGAGCCTACCTCTGGCAATACCGGTATTGGGCTGGCTATGGTGGCAGCCGTTAAGGGCTACCGCTTGATCCTCACCATGCCTGATGACATAAGCCTGGAAAGGCTTACACTCCTAAGTCGTTATGGGGCAGAGGCCATCCTTACCCCGGCTATAGAGGGGATGTCTGGTGCGGTTTACGCTGCCGAGGAGTTAGTGAGAAAGAACCCCGGCTATTTCATGCCCCAGCAGTTCAACAACCCGGCTAACCCCGAGGTGCACCGGAGGACCACCGCCCTGGAGATCCTGAAGGCAACCCAGGGGAGGGTGGACGCCTTCGTAGCAGGGGTTGGGACCGGGGGCACCCTCACCGGGGTGGGGGAGATCTTGAAGAAAGAGCTTCCCCGGGTCTGGGTCGTGGCGGTGGAACCTGCCCGCTCCCCGGTCCTTGAGGGTGGCAAGGCCCGGCCCCATGGCATCCAAGGGATTGGAGCTAGCTTCGCCCCTGGCGTCCTTAACCGGGAAGTCATCGACGAACTTATTGCCGTTAGGGATGAGGATGCCTATGCCACCACCTCCCGCTTGACCCGGGAGGAAGGGCTCCTTGTAGGGATCTCGGCCGGAGCTAATGTCTTCGCAGCCTTGCAAGTGGCCAAGAGGTTAGGGATGGGAAAGGTGGTAGTGACCATCCTTCCTGATACTGGCGAGCGTTATTTAAGCACGCCGTTTTAATTATTGTTCAAGGAGGTAGAATTCCCAATGTCAGCCATCCCTTTTAGCGAGGATCAGATCCGCCGTTACAGCCGGCATATCATCCTCCCTGAGGTAGGAGGAAAGGGCCAGAGGAAGCTCTTGAGCTCTGGGGCCCTGATTATTGGCGCAGGTGGGCTGGGCTCCCCAGCAGCCCTTTACCTGGCAGCGGCTGGAGTAGGGCGTATTGGGATTGTGGACTTCGATGTGGTGGATCTGAGCAACCTTCAGCGGCAGATCCTCCACCACGTCCGCGACGTAGGCCGGCCCAAGGTAACCTCCGCGGCTGAGACCATTGCCGACATAAACCCAGACGTCAAGGTTGTTCCCTACCAGGTACAGCTCAGTTCAGAGAACGTGAAGGACATCCTGGCCGGCTATGATGTGATTGTCAACGGGTGCGATAACTTCCCCACCCGCTATCTGGTGAACGATGCTTGCATCTTCTTGAATAAGCCTTTGGTGGACGGGAGCATCTTTCGCTTCGAGGGCCAGGCCACTGTCTTCATCCCTGGCAAGGGTTGCTACCGCTGTCTCTTTCCCTCTCCTCCGCCCCCAGGCCTCGTGCCTAGTTGTCAGGAAGCGGGGGTCCTGGGCGTCCTCTGCGGCGTCATTGGGAGCATCCAGGGCCTTGAGGCAGTGAAAATCCTCCTGGGGATCGGAGAATCACTGGCAGGGAGGCTCCTCTTTGTAGATGCCCTTACCATGGAGTTTCGCCAGGTGAAGGTGCGCCGCGACCCCAACTGCCCGGTCTGCGGGGACCACCCTACTATTACTGACCTTATTGACTATCACGAGTTTTGTGGGATACCGGCGACGGCCCACATCTCCTGAGACTGGAGACCTGATCCGCCATCATAGGGGAGAGACCTAGCCTTTTCTCGAGTCTCTTGTCTCGTGTCCCAAGTCTAGCGGCCAGGAGCGAGCACGGATGAAGCTCGGTATTTTGCTTACTACCAGCCCGGAGAGCCAGAATTCCTATACCGCGGTTCAGATCGCCAGGGCCGCACTGGCTCAAGGGCACCAGGTGAGCCTATTTGTTATGGACGACGGGATCTATAACCTCCGCTATCACCCCAAGAATCCCTGGGCCGCTGAATTTTCGGCCCTAATAGAAAGGGGTGCCCAGATTACCCTGTGTGCCTCTAACGCCGAGCCTCGGGGCCTGGAAAAAGAAGAGGTTATTGCCGGGGTCGTCCTCGGGAGCCAGTATGACCACGCTACCATTGTCAACGAAAGCGACCGCTT
Source organism: Candidatus Methylomirabilota bacterium (assembly GCA_016212365.1). Lineage (GTDB taxonomy): Bacteria > Methylomirabilota > Methylomirabilia > Methylomirabilales > JACRGL01 > JACRGL01. The sequence goes on from JACRGL010000081.1 coordinate 6,491, forward strand.
TTTGGTTTTTGGATAGGGAATGAAAAAGGTTGCAGTGCTAATCCGGCGCCTTCCCATGGGGACGCTCAAGTGCTCTGAGGCCCTAAGGGTAGGCGTGGGTTTGACTTTAAGCGATAACCAGGTTACCGCCATCTTTATTGGCGACGGAGTCTGGTCGGCTACTGGGCTCAAGCCCCAGGCCATAAAAGGGCCCGAGTTCAAGAAGCATATAGAGACCTTGAAGATGCTGGGTCATCGCCTGGTGGTGGACGAAGATTCTCTAAGGCTCAGGGGGATCGGGGGGGTGTGGGATGGCGTGGAGGTTAAGCCTCGTCCCGAGATCCTTAAGATCCTCGATGAGGCCGAGGTAGTCATTCCCTTTTGAGGTTGGGCCATGAAGATCCTCCATATAATCAGGGATCCCAGGGAGCAATTGGCCCTGGAAGTGGCCAGATACCAGGCAGACTCTAGAGAGGTAAGCCTCCTCCTCATCCAGGACGGGGTCCTGGCCGATTTAATGTTAGACCTCCCCGTTTATGCCTTAACCGACGATATGGAGGCCCGAGGCATTCAAGGGCGGTACCTCTTGGTGAGTTATCCAGAGGTAGTCCGGCTTATCTTTGAACACGATAAGGTTATTATCTGGTGAGGGGTACTAAATAGCAAAGGAGGCTAAAGATGGAACGAGAGACGAGCGCAGTTCCGGCCTATTCTCGGCCCTTGGCGGGGATAGATTGGCATAGGTGGGCGGCCCTTCCGGTGGTCCTCCTCATCGTTGCTGTGGCCATAGTATACACCCGGCTTGGAAAGCCTTCGCTGGCCGTGTTCTGGGTCTTTGGCCTGGCCTTCGGCTTCGTTTTGCAGAGGAGCCGCTTCTGTTTCGCCTCCGCCTTCCGCGACCTCTATCTCCTCCAGGACGGCCGGGTTATAAAAGGTATCATCATCGGTTTGGCCGTAGCTACCATAGGATTCAGCTTGGTGATGTATAAGCTTCAGCCGGACTTGGCTGCCGGAAAGCTCCCCGGCCATGCCAATGTATACCCGTTAGGCCCTCATACCCTTTTAGCAGGGGTCCTCTTTGGCCTGGGGATGGTGCTGGGTGGGGGTTGTGCCACCGGGACTCTATATCGAATCGGGGAGGGTTACGTCGCTTCCTTTGTGGCATTTCTCGGTATGCTTATAGGGATGTTCCTCCTGGCCCTCCAGTGGGGCTGGTGGTGGCCGAAGGTTATTTCCATTAAGCCCAAGGTCTGGCTCCCCCACAAATTGGGCTGGTCGGGCGGCATTTTAGTTACCTTCATAGTCCTTCTCCTTTTTTACCTCTTGGTCCTCTGGTGGGAGTCCCGGGGTGGTCCTAAGGTCTCGGTTGTGGCCGAGGAACCGCCTCTTCATAGTTGGAAGGATAGGGTGAGGGCCCTCGGACATACAGTCTTTGTTAAAGCCTGGCCAGCAACCCTTGGAGGATTGCTCCTGGGGACGTTAAACGTCTTCGAATACATATATAGTCAACCCTGGGGGGTGACCACCGAGATGTCCCGCTGGGCCGGCTGGCTGGTTCGCCTTCTGGGCTATCCTGTGGAGGTCCTCCTCTACTATGGCGGGAAGCCAGCGGGCTACGAGCTCCTTAAGAACATCCCCTGGTATTCGGGCGGTGCCCTCCTCGACTGGGGGATCATCGCCGGGTCCCTCCTGGCCGCCCTCCTGGCCAGAGAGTTCAAACTGAGAACCCCTCCTAACAGGGCCCGTTACGCTCAGGCCCTTGTGGGCGGCATCCTCATGGGCTATGGGGCAAGGCTGGCCATGGGCTGTAACATTGGTTCATTCTTCTCGGCCATTCCCTCTCTGGCCTTAAACGGCTGGGTCTTTGCTGTAGGATTGGCCATTGGTTCTTACTTCGGCGTTTTGGCGATCAAGAGGCTGGCTTAGGAGGTCAGGATGAAGCTAGATGTCCGGGGCGAGATTTGCCCCTATCCTATGCTGATGGCAGTAGAGGCAATGAAGAAGCTTCCGGAAGGGGAGGTATTGGAAGTCCTCACCGACCATGCCCCGGCCCTGGAGTCCATCCCTGTCCAAGCCACGCGCCGTGGCTTTGAGGTGAAGATTGAAAAGATCGGCGATCCCGAGTGGCGCATCCTTATCTTTAAGGGTGAACCCCGGATAGCTGGCGGGAGTGGCGAGAATGTCTTGGCCTCTGTGGGAGTAGCCGGCCTGCAGGCTCTCTCTCCCAAGGAGGCCTGGGCCCTGGTAGCCGAGGGTGCCACGGTGGTGGACGTCCGTCACCCCGCAGAATATGGCGCCTTACATGTTAGAGATTCTATCAGCCTTATTATATCCAGCAAGAAGGCCGTGGAGGCTGCAGCCGGTCTAAGCCCTCTAAAAGGGCCGCTTATAATTCTGGCCAAGCACTCAGGCCAGATTGAGAAGACAGTAGCGGCAGTCAAGGAGGCCGGCCAGGTGAGCCTCCTGGGATACATCGAAGGTGGAATCGAGGCCTGGAGGATGGAAGGCCTCCCAACAGCGGAACTTAAGTCCCTCTCCATTGAAGAGTTGAAGGCCCGGCTGGATAGCGGGAGCGAGGATTTCGTCCTCCTTGACATCCGCCTCCCCCAAGAGTGGGAGTTGATGCGCATCCCGGCAGCCAAGTTCATCCCCTTGTCGGAGTTGGAGGGCAGGCTTAACGAGTTAGACAAAGACAAGGCCATAGCTACCTTCTGCGACCTGGGCTTTCGGAGTGCCACTGCTGCTAGTGTCTTAGCCAGGCATGGATTCACCAGGCTCTTTAATGTAATCGAGGGCATGACCGGATGGCTCAAGGCAGGCCTCCCGGTGGTGGAAGGGGGAAATGCAACATGACTCAAGGAGTCCGAATAGATCAAGAGTTAAACCTAAAGGGCGAGGTTTGCCCTTATACCTTTGTCAAGTCCAAGCTGGCATTGGAGGAGATGGATAGCGGGCAGGTGCTCCGGGTGATTGTGGACCACCTGCCGGCGGTCCAGAATGTCCCCAGGAGCTTGGGAAACGAGGGCCATCAAGTCCTGGAGGTCGCCCAAATCAACGAGAGCGACTGGTCAATAACTGTAAAGAAGGCCTGAACTGGTTCACGGAAGGAGGTTCACGGTTCAACCACGATAGGCGGGACATTCTTGTCCCGCCCTTAGCGGGGGTGGAAAACCCCGCCTATGTAGCGTCGGACCTCGTGTCCGACGGACTAACAGCTAAAGGCTTCCCGTGAACCGTCCCGCCTCAGGCGGGTGAACAGTGAACCAATGGGAGGATTGCATGGAGGTAGAGGTGCGGATCCCCCAGATCTTTCGAAAGTATACAGGGGGCTTGAAACAGGTAAAAGGAAACGGGAAGACCATTCGGGAGCTCTTCAACCATCTGGACCTGGATTACCCGGGAATCAAGGCCCAGATCCTCACACCGGAAGGGGAGCTCCATCGCTTCGTCAATGTCTATTTGAACGACGAGGATATCCGGTTTCTCCAGAACATGGATACCTCCCTTGGGGAGGGGGATGTAGTCTCTATCCTCCCGGCAGTGGCAGGGGGAGGCCAGCTCTCAGCTTTCAGCTATCAGCAGTCAGCTAAAAGGGCAGAGTTATGAAGGCGAAAGACATTCTTGATGCCATTGGGCACACCCCATTAGTGGAGCTGCCCAGGATCAGCCCAAAGCCCTCGGTCAAAATCTACGCCAAGATGGAGGGCCATAATCCTACCGGCAGCTTAAAGGATCGCATCGCCAAGTACATGATTGAGAAGGCAGAGGCCAGTGGTGAGCTCACCAGGGATAAGATAATTTTGGAACCGACCAGCGGAAATACGGGAATATCCCTGGCCATGATTGGCCAAAGGAAGGGTTATAAAGTGAAGGTGGTTGTTCCAGATAATATCACTGTCGAAAGGCGGCAGCTCATCGAACTGTTTGGGGCGGAAATGGTATTTTCTGAGGGGAGTAAGGGGACTAACGGTGCCATTGAGGTGGCCCAAGAGCTGGCCAGAGACCCCCGTTACTATATGCCTTATCAATACGGAAACCCCGCAAATCCTTTGGCCCATTATGAGACCACTGGGGTAGAGATCCTGGAAGACCTTCCCGAAGTGGATGTCTTTATAGCAGGCCTGGGGACGGGTGGGACCTTGATGGGGGTGGGTCGGAGGCTGAAGGAGGCCAATCCCAAGGTGAAGGTCATCGCCGTGGAACCCCATCCCGGGGACCTGGTCCAGGGCTTACGGAGCCTGGATGAGGGGTTCATCCCACCAATTCTGGATATGAACTTGCTCGACGGAAAGATCGTTGTGGATTCCAAATGTGCCTTCGCCGCCACTAAGGATGTCACCCGTAAAGAGGGGATTTTCGCTGGCATTTCCTCGGGGGCAGTAATCCACTGCGCGGTGCGGGTGGCCCATAAGATAGACAAGGGCAATATCGTGTGCCTCTTAGCCGATGGGGGTTGGAAGTATCTGAGCCTTGGGGTCTGGTTCAAGGAATTCCCGGATCTGGGGGAAAGGGTTTATAGCCATATCTGGTGGTAGGAAGAGCAGGGGTCAGCGGTCAGTTGTCAGCGGTCAGAAAAGGATTTTCCGTTGGCTGTCGGCTGATAGCTGATAGCTGATAGCTATTTTGTCAAAAGGGATGAGGCACAGAATATAATGTTTATCTTGGATAAAGGCTTTGCGGAGGAAATGATTGCCCATGCCAGGGAGGAAGTGCCTAACGAGGCCTGCGGCCTCCTGGCAGGAGTAAATGGGAGGGTGACCAAACTATATCGCTGTAGTAGCGCAGAAAAAAGTCCCTATCGCTATTTCGTTGACGCCAAGGAGCAGCTCCAGGCCATGAGGGAGATAGACGAAAAGGGCTGGGAGCTCCTCGGGATATATCACTCCCATACCCATACTGAGGCATATCCATCGAAGACAGACGTGGAACTGGCCTTTTATCCTGATGCCCTCCACTTCATCGTCTCCCTTGCGGACTGGGAGCAACCGGTCATCCGGGCCTTCCGCATTGTGGATGAAAAAATCATCGAGGTGAAGCTACTGATGGTCGAAATGATGGAATCTTGAGTTTGAGAGAGGAGTGGCCTATGGCCAAGCGGCGGGTGCATCTCTCGTTTCCCGGCTCCCTTGCCGATGAGCCAGTGATGTGGCAGCTCTCGGAGCGCTTCGAGCTTAGCTACAATATCCGACAGGCGGATTACGTGGAGGGGCTAGGATGGATGATGGTGGAGCTCGAAGGAGACTATGAAGAGCTAGAGCAGGGCATCAGG
>JACRGL010000082.1 GCA_016212365.1 Candidatus Methylomirabilota bacterium
AAGCCGGGATGCCTGGTTTCCGTGCAGCGGGCTCCTGACTATCGTCTCCTCGGGCCGGCGTAGCTCAGTGGTAGAGCAGCTGATTCGTAATCAGCTGGTCGGAGGTTCGATCCCTCTCGCCGGCTCCAGTAAAATCAAGGGTTTGGACGAATGACTCAAACCCTTCTTTTGTTTTGGTTGCGTATAGTCTCCTTTCCTTCTGTAGTTTACCCCAAAATTATCCTAAAAAGATTCTACAAAAGGGAGAGCCTCCCTTTCCGCTTTTTTCCTATAAATCATCTAATTAGAAGCCTTTGCTTCAATGGAGGAAAAATTTTGGGGAAACTTCAGTAACTTGTTTCCTTGACAAGGCCTTTCCTTTATGGTAAAAACGGGAAAAATTTATAGGACAGAAAGGGGGTGGGCGAGAAAACCGCGGTTTCTTTTATAAGTCCAGGCTCGATGGATTCCCATAAGGTCCTGGTTCTTAACCAATCCTTCGAACCCCTTAATATTTGCAGTGCTAGAAGGGCGGTGGTGCTGCTAATCGCAGGGAAGGCGGAGAGGGTGGAGGATAGTCCGCGGATTATCTATTCCCCCTCGGTAGCCCTGATCATTCCCTCAGTTATTCGCCTGCATCGGTACATCCACTGGCCGGGCGCCCATATCGTTGCCTTTACCAAGAAAAACATCCTAAAGCGGGATGGCTTTATGTGCCAGTATTGCGGGCGGAATGGGGAGGAGAGGATGACCATTGACCACGTGATCCCCAGGTCCTTGGGAGGTAAGACCATCTGGGAGAACGTGGTGAGTGCATGCCTGCCCTGTAATCTCAAAAAGGGAAATAAGACCTTGACCGAGGCAGGGATGAGGCTCTTGAGAAAGCCCACGCGGCCCATATCCATTTTCTATTTGAGCATCCTAGCCCATTCATCTCACTTCTCGCTAGCCTGGAGCAAGTACATTCCCAGAGGGATGGGGCTTTCACCTCCGTCGGGGTCCATTAGCCACTAATGGCCAGGCCGGTCCTTTCCCCAGAAAGAGGAGCCGTCATGGGGAAGTCCCTAAGAAGGTTGGGAAATCCTTTCATTGTGGGGTGGTCTCTGGCGATGGCGTCAGTCCTCTTTTATCCTGCTATGACCTGGCTGGAGGTATCTCAGGAGGCTGCCTATAGGGTTCAGTTAGAGGCCCTTCCCGAAGAGATACTCCATCCGGTCGCAGAAGGCCAAGACCTCCACCTCCTGGCGGCCTATTACTATGGCGACGCCCGGCAGTGGGTTCGGATATTCCAGGCTAACCGGGCCGAGATAAAGAACCCTAACCGAATCTATCCCGGCCAGACCCTGCGGATTCCGGTGGGGAAGGGATGGGAAGGGAAAGAGCCTTTCGAAGACTGGGTTAAGAAGGTTAAACCTGGAGCCTCCCCTTAAAATCGTTTCACCTTGCCTGTTTGACCCCTTGACGTTTTATTCCCCCCTTTCTATAATTTCTTAATTATGTCTCTCTTCAATCTCGTCTGCGAGTTTAAACCCAAGGGTGACCAGCCTAAGGCCATAGAGGCCCTGGCCGAGGGCATCCTCCGGGGCGATAGGCACCAGGTCCTCCTGGGAGTCACGGGCTCGGGCAAGACCTTCAGTATAGCCAACGTCATCGCCGCCGTGGAGCGCCCCACCCTGGTCATCGCTCACAACAAGACCCTCGCTGCCCAGCTCTATAATGAGTTCAAAGGCTTCTTTCCGGAAAACGCGGTGGAGTACTTCGTTAGCTATTACGATTACTACCAGCCCGAGGCCTACATTCCCCAGACAGACACTTACATTGAAAAGGACGCCCTTATTAACGAAAATATTGACAAGCTCCGCCATTCAGCCACCAGGTCCCTCTTAGAGCGGAGGGATGCTATTATTATTGCCTCGGTCTCCTGCATATACGGCCTGGGCTCGCCCGAGGTCTATTACGGAATGATGGTCTTTCTGGAGGAGGGTGGCTACTGCGACCGAGATGAAATGCTCCGCAAATTGATAGAGATCCAGTACCAGCGCAACGACTATGACTTCCACCGGGGCACATTCCGGGTGCGGGGGGATACAGTAGAGATCTTCCCGGCCTACGAGGATACGGCAATCCGGGTAGAGCTCTGGGGGGACAAGGTTGAGGCCTTATGGCAGATTGACCCTTTAAAAGGGGAGCGGCTCCTCAGGCTCCGGCGGGTCCCCATATACCCCGCCCATCACTATGTGACCCCCTACGATCGCCGGGAACAAGCCCTTAAGGCCATTGAAGAGGAGCTGGAGGAAAGGGTAGGATGGTTCGAGGGTAAGGGAAAGCTCCTCGAGGCCCAGCGCCTTAAGACCCGGACCCTCTTCGATTTAGAAATGATGCGGGAGATTGGCACCTGCAAGGGGATAGAGAACTACTCCCGCCACCTCTCGGGGCGTAGAGCTGGCGAGCCACCCCCTACCCTTATGGACTACCTGCCCAAGGACGCGTTAGTGATTGTAGATGAATCCCACCAAACCATCCCCCAATTGCACGGGATGTATCGGGGAGACCGCTCGCGGAAGGAAACCCTGGTAGAATATGGCTTCCGCCTCCCCTCGGCCCTGGACAACCGGCCCCTGACTTTCCAGGAGTGGGAGCGCTGTGTAAACCAGGCTATATATGTTTCCGCCACACCCGGCCCTTATGAAATGAAGAAGGCTAAAGGGAAGGTAGTGGAGCAGATCATCCGGCCCACCGGCCTTATAGACCCCGAGATTGAGGTCAGGCCTACCAGGGGCCAGATCGAGGACCTCATCCATCAGATCCGCCTCCGGGCCCAGAGGGACCAGCGCATCCTGGTTACCACTCTGACCAAGAGGATGGCCGAGGAGCTCACCGATTATCTGGCCGACATGGGGATAAGGGTGAGATATCTACATTCAGAGATCGACACCCTGGAGCGGAACGAGATCATCCGTGACCTGCGCCTTGGGAAGTTTGATACCCTGGTGGGAATCAATCTTTTAAGGGAGGGCCTGGACATCCCGGAGGTCTCTATGGTGGCCATCCTGGATGCCGATAGAGAGGGATTCCTTCGCTCGGCAGGCTCATTAATCCAGACCTCGGGAAGGGCGGCCCGGAACGTTGAGGGTAAAGTTTTATTTTACGCTGATAACATGACGGGGTCAATGCGGGAGGCCATCCAGGAGACCGAGCGCCGCCGGAAGCTCCAGACAGAGTATAACAGGGTCCACAATATCACCCCTGAGAGCATCAAAAAGTCCATCCAGGACATCCTGGCCTCGATCTACGAGAAGGACTATTATACCATCCCTGTCCTCCGGGACGAGGAGGTAGAGTATATCCCAAGGGAGGAACTCCCCATCTTCATCCAGAGGCTAGAGAAGGAGATGCGGGCCGCAGCCAGGAAACTGGATTTCGAGCGGGCCGCTGGACTCAGGGACAGGATCCGGGAGCTGGAGAAGAAACGTCTGGGGATCGTGGAAGCTAAGTGAACCTGGCCACCCTGGAAAAAGCTTCCATGCCTCAGGCCGGGAAGTTCCATTACCATTGAGAAGGTCAGATCCAGATAGAGGATGGTCGAGAGAAGCCAAGATGAAACTCCTGGATATGGTGAGGGTCCTGGAAGGCAAAGATGACCTGACACGCCGGAGACTCACCCTCCATTTTCTCTGCCTCTATAGATTTAAACCCATTCTCGAAGAGTACAGGCTTCGCTGGCATCGAGGGGCAAACATCCTCGCCGCCGTGGGAAATGGCAGAGACGAGATCCTGATCACTACCCACTACGACGTGGTTAGGGGGAGTCCCGGGGCCAACGACAATGGCTCATGCATTGCTGTCCTTATTGATGTTTTCCGAAAGCTTAAAGACCACCGGCTGAAGAATAAGGTAAGGCTTGTCATCTTTGATGATGAGGAAAACGGCCTGAGGGGATCAAAGGCCTACGTGAAGCGGCATGGATTCCAGAACCTCTTAGGCCTCTATAATACAGAATTGGTGGGGATGGGGGATACCGTGACCATCTGGCCAGTTACTAGTGGGGCAAAAGACCACCCGGCCCTGGTTGCCCTCCTGGAGGCCATTACAGAGCTAGGGTGCCCTTATATAGAGGCGGGGAAGCTACCCCGTTTCATCGGGGACCACCAGACCTTTCAGGACGCAGGATTCCCCGGTGCCTTCTGCCTCTCTATGATTCCTGGCTCTGAGATAGAGAAAATTCGGCGATACGTCAATAGTCTGGAGGAAACCGCCAAAAACACCATTCCACCCCAAGAGATTCCCCTGATATTCAGGAACTACCACTGCCCCGAGGACAGGTCAGAGTATCTGAGCGAAGAGGCCCTCCAGCTCATGTCGGAGGTGATTTACCGGGCAGTGGTGAGGTTGGATTCCTGGGATGATCGTGTAGCGCCGGACCTCGTGTCCGGCGGTAATTCCATTAATTTTGGGAGAGAAGGAGGCCACCATGCTATTCCAGATTATTCAGTCCCATGATTCTGCTGTGTGTAAAGACGTGAGGTCTATCTACCAAAAGAGGGCCGGGGAGAAATTCGCCTGCGAGGGAATAAAGGTCCTCAGCGCCGTGGTTTCCAGGCCTGAGCATACCCACTGGTTTGTGGTAGAGGCGGAGAGCCAGGAGGCTTTAGAGCGCTTCTGCGACCCCTTCCGGGAATTCGTTTCTACCCGTATCGTTCCCGTGCGAAATCTCCTGGCA
>JACRGL010000080.1 GCA_016212365.1 Candidatus Methylomirabilota bacterium
AGGAAGGAGTCCGGCTGCCGCAGCCCTGGAGGATCTTTGGATGAAGGTGAGGGCCCTATACTTTTCTTTAGGAAGGGAGGCGGTAGGCCGGCGCGAGCTGGTGGTGGAGATCCCGTCAGGGGGAACCGTGGCCGAGCTCTGGCGATCCTTAGTAGAAGAGCATCCCCAGCTACGGAACCTCTCTTCATCTCTGATGTTTGCTGTGAACCAGGAATACGTGAATCCCGAGACCCCCTTGAAAGAAGGGGACGAGGTGGCCTTTATCCCCCCTGTGAGCGGTGGCATCTATGTTTAAGGTGACGGAGAGGCCTATCCCGGTGGAGGAGGTCTTGAAGGTAGTGCAGGACCCCGAGGCTGGAGCGTTGGCGGTCTTTATCGGGACCGTCCGTGCCCATTCCCAGGGTCGGGAGGTCCGCCATCTCATCTATGAGGCGTATCCGGAGATGGCCGAGGCCAAGATGCGAGAGATTGGAAAGGAGATCCTGGAAAGGTGGGGCCTTGATCGAGTAGCCATAGTCCATCGGGTAGGTCGCTTGGAGATCGGGGAGATCAGCGTGGTGATCGCGGTGGGAGCTGCCCACCGAAAGGAAGCCTTCGAGGCCTGCCGCTACTGTGTTGAAGCCCTCAAGGCCAAGGTCCCCATCTGGAAAAAGGAGGTCTTCCGAGAGGGCGAGGCCTGGGCAGAACGGTGACATGGGTAAGACCTTCACCCGAGAAGAACTCAATCGATATAACGGGGCTGATGGGAGGCCCACCTATGTGGCCTATAAGGGTGAAGTCTACGATGTATCCGAGAGCCCCTTATTCGAGTATGGCATGCACTTCGAGCACTACGCTGGCGAAGACCTCACCGACTTCATGGCAGAAGCCCCCCACGGTGAGGAAGTCCTCCGGGATATTCCCGCGGTGGGTAGGCTGGCAGAGTGAGGGTCGATTTATTATTTGCTTTTATACGATAAAGGATGGAATGCGCCAGCGGGCAGAGGTAATAATTATTGGGGGTGGCGTCATAGGATGTAGTATCGCCTACCACCTGGGCCGGAAAGGCTGCCGTGATGTAATCCTATTAGAGAGGGAATCCCTGGGATCGGGCTCTACTGGTCGTTGTGCGGGGGGCATTCGGCTCCAGTTCTCCACCGAAATCAACATCCACCTCTCCCTCCTAAGCGTCCCCGCCTTTGAGAACTTCGCTGCCGAAATGGGTTATGAGCCGGAGTTTCGCCAGGTGGGCTATCTTATCCTGGCTACAGCTCCCGAGGAGATGGAGGCCTTCCGGGAAAATGTGGCCTTACAGCAGAGGCTGGGGGTCCCGGTGAGGCTCCTGACCGGGACCGAGGCCCATGGGATGGTGCCCCAGCTCAACGTAGAGGACGTGCTGGGTGCCACTTTCTGTGCCCGGGATGGTGATGCCGACCCCTATGGGGTCACCCAGGGTTATGCCCATAAGGCCCGGGAGCTGGGGGTCCAGATATACGAGGGGACCGAGGCGAGAGGAATCCAGGTGGAGAAGGACAGGGTCAAAGGGGTCCTTACTGATAAGGGTACCATTGAGGCCCAATATGTGGTGAACGCCGCTGGCCCGTATGCCGCCTTGGTGGCGGCCATGGCTGGCGTAAAAATACCGGTCCTCCCTTATCGCCGCTTCATTTTTGTCACCGAACCCTTTCCGGACCTCCCCGATCCCCTCCCCATGGTCATAGACTTTGCCACTGGCTTCTATTTCCACCGGGAGTCAGGAGGCGTACTGATGGGGATGGGAGACCGGTCTGAGCCCTCCAGCTTTAATTTAGAGGTGGATTGGGGGTTCCTCCCTACCCTTGTGGAGCGGGCCATCTACAGGGCCCCGGTCCTGGAGAAGGCCCAGATTAAGAGGGGCTGGGCTGGCCTCTACGAAGTGACCCCTGATGCCCATCCCATCTTGGGGAGGGTCCCGGAAGTGGAAGGCTTCATCCTGGCCAATGGCTTCTCTGGCCATGGCTTCATGCATGCCCCGGCTGTGGGATTGCTCATCGCCGAGGAGGTCCTGGACGGCAAGGCCTCCACCCTGGACATCTCCCCCCTCATGCTGGACCGGTTTCGCGAGGGCAGGGCGGTGCCTGAGCGCAGCGTCATCTAAGGCAAGAAGCCATTCCCTGGGTCTTTCCCTTTTGAGATTGACTCCCCCCCTTGGATAAGGTATAAATTAGACCACAATTCGCATAGGGAGGGCCGGTGCTGGAGATCCGGTTTCATGGGAGGGGAGGTCAGGGGACAGTGGTAGCCTCCAATATCCTGGCCTCGGCCTTTTTTAAGGAGGGGAAATACGCCCAGGCCTTTCCTTTCTTCGGGGGGGAACGCCGGGGGGCTCCGGTGGCTGCCTTTACCCGGGTGGATAATAAAAGGATTCGCCTCCGCTGCCAGATCTATTTTCCTGATCAGGTCATAGTCTTGGACCCCACTTTAATCCAGGTGGTGGACGTGACCGCCGGATTAAAGGAAGGGGGTCTCATCCTGGCAAACAGCGATAAAGGGCCGAAGGAGCTTGGGCTCGGTGGGCGCTTCCGGTTAGCCACGGTAGACGCCAGTGCTATTGCCACTAGGCATGGGCTAGGAACCAAGTCCGCCCCCATTGTGAATACCGCTATCCTGGGGGCTTACTCCAGGGCCAGTGGGTTAGTATCGATCCAGGCGGTGCTTGAGGCCGTTCAAGAGGAGGTTCCGGCCAAGAGGGAGGAGAATGCCGCCGCTGTGATGGAGGCTTACCACCAGGTGTGGCTATAAAATGGTTAAGGGTCTCTTCTCACCCGGGATGCTTCCTCTGATCAGCATCTCTTCCCGCACCACTTTGGATACCCCCACCGGGAGCTGGCGCTACATGCGCCCCCTCTACCAGGACAGGACTCCCCCCTGCCAAGACGGCTGTCCGGCAGGGGAGAAGGTGCAGGGATATTTGGATTTGGCCAAGAAAAGGAAATTCAACGAGGCCTGGCGGCTCATTGTAGAGGACAATCCCCTGCCAGCGGTGATGGGCCGGGTTTGTTACCATCCCTGTGAATCCGCCTGTAACCGGAAAGATTACGACGAAGCCATAAACATCCATGCTGTGGAGCGCTTCCTCGGCGATTCCGCCCTGGCCCAAGGCCTGGAGCTTGAGCCCGCCTCAGGCGGGGAAAGGGGGGAGCATATTGCGGTGGTAGGTTCGGGACCGGCTGGTCTCTCCGCTGCCTATCAGCTGGCACGCCGGGGCTATCCCGTGACTGTTTTTGAGGCCCTCGCCTCTCCTGGAGGGGTTCTGCGGGCAGGGATACCACCCTACCGCTTACCCCGGCCAATCTTGGACAGGGAGATAGGCCGCCTCCAGGCCCTTGGGGTGGAGTTCAGGACGGGCATCCGGGTAGGGGTTGATCTGCGGTGGGAGGAGCTGCAAAGATACCAGGCCATCTTTCTGGCGGTGGGCCTTTCCCGAACTCGGCCCTTTCCGGTGGAAGGGGCTCGACTCAAGGGGTTTTACTCCGGCCTCGAGTTTCTCCGGGACTTCAACCAGGGCCACAAGGTGAGGGTAGGGGCCCGGGTGGCGGTGATCGGTGGAGGCAATGTGGCTATTGATGTGGCTCGCACTGCCCGGCGTCTTGGGGCGGAGGAAGTGAGTCTCATAAGCCTTGAGCCTAAAGGGGAGTTGCCGGCCCACCCTGAGGAACTGGAACAGGCTAGGAGGGAAGGGATTCGCTTACTAGATGGCCGCGGGGTCCGGCGCATCCAGGGTCGTAATAGTTGGGTCGAAGCGCTAGAGGTGGCCCGGGTGGATTTCCAGGGCCGCGATCCGGTCACAGGGGCAGTGGCCTTCACATTCCGCAAAGGGAAGGGCATGCTCATCCCGGTGGAGACGGTAATCGCTGCTATCGGCCAGGAAGCCGATCTCTCCTTTTTGCCCCAGGAAATCAGGGGAGGGGGCTGGCTCCTTCCTGTTGATGATCATGGGCGGCTAAGAGATACCAATATCTTTGCAGGGGGGGACGTGGTGACAGGCCCTGCCCGGGCCGTGGACGCTATAGGGGCCGGGAAACGCGCAGCCCTAGCTATCCATAGCTATTTACAGGGTGTCCTCTTGGAGGAGGCCAAATTGCCACCCGTGGTCCCTTACGAGCGCTTAAACCTGGCCTATTTCATCCCTGCAAAGAGGGCAGAGTCAAGGTCCCTCCCTATACGGGAGAGGCTCGCAGGCTTCACAGAGGTCGAGTCCGGCCTATCACAGGGAATGGTCCGGCTAGAGGCCGAACGCTGCATGAGCTGCGGCGTATGTAATGGCTGCGACAATTGCTGGCTCTTTTGCCCCGATCTAGCTATTTCCCGTAAGGCCCGAGAGCGGGGGGCCTATGTTATCAATTACGACTACTGTAAGGGCTGCGGAATCTGTGTGGAGGAGTGTCCCAGGACCGCCATGGCCTTGGAGGAGGAGGTCCAGTGGAGAAGGTGATCCTCTCTAGTCACGCTGTTGCCTATGCGGTGAAGCTATGCCGGGCCCAGGTGATCACGGCCTTCCCCATTACCCCTCAGACCGCCATTATTGAGAAACTCGCAGAGTTCTGCGCTACTGGGGAGCTTCGGGCCCGGTTCATCAAGGTGGAATCCGAGCATTCGGGAATGGCTGCCCTGATCGGGGCTTCATCAGCCGGTTCCCGCACCTTCACTGCCACTTCCTCTCAGGGCCTGGCCCTGATGCACGAGGTGCTCCACTGGGCAGCAGGGGCCCGTCTCCCCATCGTAATGGTGAATGGGAATCGCGCATTAGGGCCGCCCTGGAACCTGGGCCCCGAGCATACCGATAGCCTCTCCCAGCGGGACACCGGATGGCTCCAGTTCTACTGCGAGAGCGGCCAGGAGGCCATAGATACGGTGATCCAGGCCTACCGCGTAGCCGAGGAAGTACTGCTCCCAGTCATAGTGGCCCTGGATGGCTACTACCTCACCCACACCACAGAGCCTATTGACATCCCTGAGGAGGCAGTAGTGGATGAATACCTGCCCCCCTATCACCCAAAACATAAGCTGGACGTGGCTGACCCTAAGGCCTTTGGCGGATTCGCTGGCCCAGAGCTTTACATGGAGTTCCGCTATAAGATGTTCCAGGCCATGGAAGAGGCCCAAAGGGTGGCAGCAAAGGCCGACCTGGATTTCCGTCGCCTTTTCGGCCGGGGCTATGGTCTGGTGGATCCCTATAGGCTAGAAGACGCAGAGCTTGCCCTGGTGGCTGCTGGGACCTTGGCGAGTACTGCCCGAGAGGTGGTTGACGCCAGGCGGGGGCTGGGCGAGAAGGTAGGGCTTTTGCGGATCCGCCTTTTCCGCCCCTTCCCCAGGGCAGAGGTTCGCCAGGCCCTGGCCAGGGTTTCTAAGGTAGCAGTTATTGACCGTGCCATCTCCTTTGGCCATGAGGGGATAGTCTCTCAGGAGCTCAAGGCAGCCCTTTACGGGGGGGAGCACCGACCCTTGATCTATGGCTTCGTGGCCGGCCTCGGAGGCCGGGACGTGACCCCTGAGGATTTAGAGGAGGCCCTGGATCGGGCCGGGAAGGAAGGGCCCGAGGAGGAGGTCCTGTGGCTAGGGATAAGGCTTTAAAGCTTTTAAACACTAGGGACCCGGCGCTTAAGGGCCTTCTGGAGGTGCCCGAGGAGGAATACATGTATTCCGGGCACAACGCCTGCCCGGGATGCGGGGCGGCCCAGGCCATGCGCTTCGTGCTGAAGGCCCTGGGCAATCAGACCATCAACGTCCTGGCTGCTAGCTGCTGGTCAGGGATCGCTGGCGTTTTCCCTTATTCAGCCCTCAAGATCCCTGTCCTCCACACTGCCTTCGAGACAGCGGCGGCGGCGGCCTCCGGGGTCAGGGCCAGCCTGGACATGCAAGGGGATAAGGAGACCGTTGTGCTGGCATGGGCCGGAGATGGAGGGACCTTCGACATCGGCCTCCAGGCCCTATCGGGAGCCGGAGAAAGGAACGAGGACATCCTTTACGTTTGCTATGACAATGAGGCCTATATGAACACCGGGGTCCACCGAAGCTCAGCTACACCTTACCTTGCCTGGACGGCTACTACCCCTGTGATCCATCCCCAGGACCGCCCCAAGAAGGACATCCTGGCCATCATGGCTGCTCACCGGATCCCTTATGCGGCTACTGCTTCTGTGGCCTTCCCCCATGACCTCATTGAGAAAGCAGGTAAGGCCAAAGGGATACGGGGGACTCGTTTCCTCCATATTTACTCCCCCTGCACCCCTGGTTGGCGCTACTCTCCAGAACTGGGAATCAAGATCGCCCGCCTGGCGGTGGAATCGAAGGTCTTCCCCCTTTATGAGGTGGAAGGAGGGGAGCGCTATACCCTAAGTTACCGGCCTCGGGCAGTACCTGTCCGGGAATACCTGCGCCTCCAAGGCCGCTTTGATCACCTGAGGGAGGAGGAGATAGGGCTCATCCAGGAGGAGGTGGACAGGCGATGGGAGCGCCTCCTCCGATGGTGCACCTGATCGTCATCCCTTCAGGTGATTTCCAGCATAGAAGAGCTCCTTGGCCTCCTGAGGGCCGGGAGAAAAAAAGGCTTGACAGTTAGGGAAAGATACCTAAAATATTATATCTAAAAATTGAACACAAGGTTCCAAGGAGAGGCCCCTTAGCGCATGGGGCCGGGAGGTTTCCTAGCAATGGGCGATTCCGATAAGGGTTCCGAGAGGCTCAGCTCGCTGCGCAAGACAATGCGGAGGCTCTCGGGACAGCTCCCCAAGGGCGATTCCTCGCATAATAAGGGATTATCTGAATACGAATCCGAGATCGAGGAGCTCCAGACCCAGGTTAAGATCCTGGAGGAGGAGGCATTTCAGCTCCGGCGGAGGCTGGAACAGGCGCCCAGGGAGTTCGAGTTTCTGCGGCTGAAGCTGAGCCAGTCCCGAGAACAGTTGGACACCGCGCAGCAAAGAAACGAGCGGCTAGTGGCGGCGCTCCAGTCTGCCAAGGACCAGATCCAGGCCCTGAAAGAGGAAGTGGATAAATTAACAGCGCCACCCTCCAGCTATGGAATCTATTCGACCGCCAACGAGGACGGGACGATAAACATCTATACTGGTGGAAGGAAACTCCGGGTGAACCTCCACCCCTCCCTCAACCCGAAGGACCTGAGGCGGGGTCAGGAGCTCCTCCTGAACGAGGCCATGAACGTGGTTGAGGCCTGCTCCTTTGAGGTCCAAGGGCTGGTGGTCCAGCTAAAGGAGCTCCTCTGGGAAGACCGCGCCATAGTGTCCCTTCATGCCGACGAGGAGCGGGTAGCGGAGCTGGCAGAGCCCCTGCGGTTAGAAAAGCTCAGTATAGGGGACAAGCTCCTCTATGATCCCCGCTCTGGCTACCTCTTGGAGAAGCTTCCTAAGGCAGAAATAGAGGACCTCATCTTGGAGGAGGTGCCCCAGATCTCTTACGACGACATCGGAGGCCTGGATCAGCAGATCGAGATGATAAGGGACGCCATAGAGCTCCCCTACCTCTATAGCGATTACTTCCGGGAGCACAAGCTCCAGGCCCCAAAGGGGGTCTTATTGTATGGCCCCCCCGGCTGCGGCAAGACCCTGATTGCTAAGGCGGTGGCCAATTCCCTGGCCAAGCAAATGGCTGAGCGGACGGGGAGGGATGCCAAGGGCTACTTCCTGAACGTAAAGGGCCCGGAGCTCCTCAACAAGTATGTAGGGGAGACGGAGAGGAAGATCCGGGAGGTCTTCCAGCGGGCTAAGGAGAAAGCGGAAGAGGGAATGCCAGTGGTAATCTTCTTTGACGAGATGGACTCCCTCTTCAGAATTCGGGGGAGCGGCATCTCTAGCGATGTGGAGTCCACTATCGTCCCCCAGTTTTTGGCCGAGATCGATGGGGTTGAGGGGCTCAGAAATGTCATTGTCATCGGTGCATCCAACAGGCAGGACCTCATCGATCCCGCCGTCCTCAGGCCTGGCCGCTTCGATGTGAAGATAAAAATCGACAGACCTAATAAGGAGGCCGCCAAGGACATCTTCTCTAAGTACCTTACCCCTGATCTGCCCTTCGCCGAGGAGGAAATCACCGCATATAATGGGGATAAAAAGGCCATCGTCCGTTCCTTCATCTCCCTGGCAGCGGAGGAGATGTATGCAACGAGCGACGAGAACCGCTTCTTGGAGGTCACTTACCAGAGTGGGGAGCGGGAAGTCCTATATTTCAGGGATTTCGTATCCGGGGCCATGATTGAGTCCATTGTCACCAGGGCTAAGAAACACGCAGTGAAACGGTTGATAAGGACCGGTGAAAAGGGCATCCGAGCCGATGACCTCCTCACCGCTGTTAAAGAGGAATTTAAAGAGAACGAGGACCTTCCCAATACCCAGAGTCCCGACGATTGGGCCAAAATCGCTGGGCGCAAGAGCGAGAGGATCGTCCACGTCCAGGGCATCTTCGACCGCACCGGCAAGAAGCCGCCCAAGATCGAATCCATAAGCCCAGGGCACTACCTCTGAGGATGTCAAATGTCCAAAAGTCCAACGTCTTAAGGGATGACATTGGACATTGGACTTCCTGACATTTTTAAGCCATGGCCATAGAGAAGATTGTGGGGACAGAGACCGAGTTCGGGATCACCTATAGGGAGAGCCCTGGCACTATATTCGATCCTGTCTCCTGCTCCATCTTCCTGATCAATAGCCTGGAGATGGTCCAGGAGGTCAAGGCCATCTGGGACTATGCTGGAGAGAACCCCCTATTAGATGCCCGGGGCTTTGAGGTGAGCGGAGAGCCGGAGCGGCCCAGCCAGCAGGACAACCGGGCCATTAATAAACTGCTTCTCAATGGCGGGCGCCTCTACGTGGACGGTGCCCATCCCGAGTACGCTACCCCGGAATGTAGGACCCCCCTCGACATAGTCCGCTATGAGAAAGCAGGGGAGTACCTCCTGGATCTAAGCAGGGAAGCCGCGGAGAGGCTCTTGGGCTACAGGATCCACCTTTACAAGAACAACACCGATGGCAAGGGGAACAGCTATGGTTGCCATGAGAATTACCTCATGGCGCGCTCGGTCCCCTTTGAGCGGATTGTGGACCAGCTTATCCCCTTCTTGGTCACCCGCCAAATCTACGCGGGGGCTGGGAAGGTTGGGGCCGAGAATCAGGCCGATCCTGTGGATTATCAGATCTCCCAGCGGGCCGACTTCTTTGAGACCCTCTTGGGGCTGGACACTATGGCCAAGAGGCCCCTCATCAACACCCGCGACGAGCCCCACGCTGATGAGGAGAAGTACCGGAGGCTCCACGTCATCGTGGGCGACTCCAACATGAGCGAATACACCACCTACCTAAAAGTTGGGGCCACCGCCATAGTGCTCAGTATGGTAGAGG
>JACRGL010000012.1 GCA_016212365.1 Candidatus Methylomirabilota bacterium
CCCTACCTGACCCTTGTAAAACATCAAGTAGGCTAAAACAAAAAACATTAACCAGCGGATAAGGGCAATGATACCCTTCTTACTTAATAAAATTACCTTCATCCCGCCTCTTACCCTTTACCTAAACCTGCCCCTCTCCCCATCCCTGTCGCGCCTGCCGGCGCTCCCCATAGGGGAGAGGGGCGGGGCTCTGTCCCCGCCCTATGATTATGATTCCCTGTAGGGGATGTAACAAATATTCGTGCGTCTGCATTGGGGAGGAACCGCCAAGCCCTATGTTAAAATTTAAAGTTGGTCGCATTTAACTCAGCCTAAGTCCCCCAGCTCGTACTGAACAATACTCAGGGCGACCAAGGCCGCCGTCTCTGTCCGCAGAACCCTCGGACCCAGGGAGACAATGCGGTATCCCCTCCTTTGAGCCGCATCTACCTCTTCGGCAGTAAAGCCACCCTCGGGGCCCACTATTAAGATGAGCTTCTCCGGCAAGGGATGGCCCCTTAGGATGTCTCTCAGCTTGAGGTCGGCCTCCCCCTCCCAGAGGAGGATCTGGACTCCCCGGATCGATTGGTCCTCCAGGAAGGCCTGGAGAGGGAGGGGTCCCTCCACTTGCGGGACCTTCGTCCGGCCACATTGCTCAGCCGCCTCTACCGCCATCCTCTGCCAGCGCAGGACCCTCCCCCTTTGACCCGGGATGGTCCGCTCAGTGGCTAATGCGATGATTTGACTTGCGCCCAGCTCGGTAGCCTTTTGCACAATGAGGTCCATTTTGTTCCCTTTAGGTAGGGACTGGGCTAGGGTTATTGGGAAAGGGGGCTCGGCCAATCCATTCCTTCGGTCGAGAATCCGGCCCATCACCTCCCCCGGAGTCATCCGTATTATCTCCACCTCGTATTCGAGGCCGCTGCCCTCGAAGACCACTATGCAATCCCCTAGCGACCTACGTAAGACCTGGACTATCTGGTGGGCCTGCCCATCTTTGAGGATTGCCAGGTCGCCTTTTATCTGGTCCGGATGAACATAGAATCTATGCCTTGCCCTCTCCATAGATCAATAAGCGAAGTCGGTGGGTACAGGCCACCAGGCTTTACCCAAAAAGCTCCCTCACTTTCTCGAAGAAGCCTTTGCTCAAGGGGCTTCCCTCGCCGTCCTCCAGGCTAGCGAATTCCTCTAAAAGCTCCCGCTGTCTGGGGGTAAGGCGGTTTGGGACCTCCACGATTACCCTGACCAAGAGATCGCCCCTACCATATCTCCGGAGGTTGGCAATCCCCTTCCCCCGCACGCGGAACGTAGCCCACGACTGGGTACCTGGTGGTATGCGAAGCCGGGCCTTCCCAGAGAGGGTGGGGACTTCACTCTCCGCTCCCAGGGTCGCCTGGACAAAGCTGATGGGGACCTCGCAGAAGAGGTCGTCCCCCTGGCGGGAAAATATGGGGTGCTCGGCTACGGTCAGGACCACGTAAAGGTCGCCCGGCGCTCCGCCCCGTTGACCGGACTCCCCTTCACCGCCAAGCCGGAGACGGGTCCCTGTCTCCACCCCTGGCGGGATATTTACGACGACGGTGCGCTCGACTCGCACCCGGCCCTGCCCTCGGCATCCCTTACATGGGCTTTCGATCACAAAACCAGCACCACGGCACTGGTTACAGGTCTGGCTTAAAGCGAAAAACCCCTGGGAATAGCGGACCTGCCCTGTCCCCCGACAGACCCGGCAGGTGACGGTTCCGGTCCCCGGCCTGGCCCCGCTTCCACCACAGCTACTGCAGGTCTCCAGCCTGGGGATGGCCACCTCCTTCTCCGCCCCCAGGGCGGCCTCCTCAAAGGTGACCTCCAGATTATACCGAAGATCAGCACCCCGCTGGGCGGAAGGCCTTCGCCGGGCGTTCGTTCCAAAGAATCCTTCGAAAAGGTCCTCAAAGACGCTCCCAAAGCCAAAGTCTGGGAAGCCCTCAAAGCCCTCGAAGGGCCGTCCTGTCCCGAAGCGGTCATAGGCAGCTCGCCTCTCGGGGTTGGATAGGACCTCGTAGGCCTCGGTTACCTCCTTGAATCTCTCCTCCGCTTCTTTGTTCCCCGGATTCTTGTCGGGGTGGAGCTGGTGCGCTAGGCGGCGGTAGGCCTTCTTTACCTCTTCGGCACTGGCGTCCCGGCTGACGCCAAGAACCTCATAATAGTCACGCCTATTCATTTTCAGTTCGTCAGTTAACCAGTTAGTCAGTTAGCCAGTCATCAATTTACTGGTTCACCGGGCTTTCTAGACCCCTTAGCCACCTTCACCTGTGCAGGGCGCAGAACCCGGCCTTCCAAGATGTAACCCCTGCGGATCTCCTCCACCACCACATCCTCATCATGGTCGGTGCCCGCCTCAGGCGGGACGGTAAGGAGGGCCTCATGGAAGTAAGGATCGAAGGTCTGGCCTACACACTCGATGGTCTTGACTCCGGCCCGCTCCAGGGTGGCATGGAATAACCGCAGCGTAAGTTCTACTCCTTCCAAGAGGCTTTCAGGGCCGATCCCTGAACGTGCCAAATGGAGTGCCCGTTCCAGGTTGTCCAGGACTGGCAACATCTCCAAGAGCAGGCCTTCGTTGGCGAACCTGATAAACTCCTCCCGCTCCCGGGCCACCCTCTTTTTGTAGTTCTCAAATTCCGCCTGTAGCCTTAGGAGGCGGTCATAGAGCCTTTCCGCCTCTTTGGCCTTCTCTTCTAGTTCCTGGAGCCGGGCGGCCTCCGCGGCGGGTTCCCTCTTTAATACCGCCTCCCCCGCTTTGGATGCCTCCCCTATTTCCAAAGCCGCCTCCTCCCCAGGGACCAAAGAAGCATCTTTTTCTGGAACCACTTCCTCCTCCATCTCAAAAATTTATCCTGAGGAGCGGAGCGGTCCTGAGTGAAACGAAGGAACTGGATTCCTCGCTCTGCTCGGAACAGGCTCCGGATCTCTCGGATGAGACCCTTCGCTCCGCTCAGGGTAAATGCGCCCAATATGTTAAAATTCAAAA
>JACRGL010000085.1 GCA_016212365.1 Candidatus Methylomirabilota bacterium
ACCTTTAAGCCGGGTATGGAGTTCTTCTAAATGCGACAAATTGGCCATAGTCAGAAACTTAGAAGCCGCTTCCCCCTCATATTGGATCTTCTCCGCAAAAAGGAATCTCGTGGAATAGGCCAGCTCTGATAAGGTCTTAGCCCTCTCCTGAAATAACCTCGCCACCCCTTGAAGCCACGACTTATCACGCCGGGCCAGCTCCCCCCCCCGGCCCACCCCCCCTTCCTCCCAAAATGATGGAAGCAAGTCGGCCAAACGTGCAGGCTCAGCAGACCTGAGATAATGGCCGTTAAGCCATTCAAGCTTTGCGGGATCGAAGACGGCCGGGGTCTTTCCCACTTTTTCCAGGGAAAAGTATTGGATGAGTTCCTCCCGCGAGAAGACCTCCTGGTCTCCGTGGGACCAGCCCAGGCGGGCTAGATAGTTGACCAGGGCCTCGGGGAGATAGCCTATTTCTTTATAAGCCTGGACGGAGGTGGCCCCGTGGCGCTTGGAAAGGCGCGTCCTGTCCGGACCCAGGATCATGGGGAGGTGAGCGAACTGGGGCGGAGAAAAGCCCAGGGCCTGGTAGAGCAAGACCTGCCGAGGGGTGTTTGAGAGATGGTCATCCCCCCGGATGACATGGGTAATCCCCATCAGGCTGTCGTCTACCACACAGGCAAAGTTATAAGTGGGAAACCCATCAGAGCGGAGGAGGATAAAGTCATCGAGCTCGGCATTTTCGAAGACCACATCGCCGTGGATGAGGTCATGGACCACTGTCCTTCCCACCTGGGGGAGGCGGAGGCGAATGGCGTGGGGCCTTGTCTTATCTCTCTCCCTTAGGTCCCGGCAGCGGCCGTCGTATTTGGGAGAGCGGCCCTCGGCCAGGGCGGTCTTTCTGCGGGCCTCTAATTCCTCAGGGGTACAATAGCAGTAATAGGCTCTCCCTGCCTCGACCAGCTCCCGGGCATATTTTTGGTAGAGTTTAAGGCGTTCCGCCTGGCGGTAAGGCCCCTCGTCCCATTCTAGGCCCAACCAGGTCATGCCTTCAACGATAGCCCCTGCCGCCTCCTCGGTGGAGCGTTCCACATCGGTGTCCTCGATCCTCAGGATGAAGGTGCCTTTGTGGTGTCTGGCAAAGAGCCAGTTATAGAGGGCCGTCCTCGCCCCTCCGACATGGAGGTATCCCGTAGGGCTAGGAGCAAAGCGGACCCGCACACCTCTCATCAATTCATCCATATTCGGATAGCAGAACCTTGTCTGCCACGTCTCCTTTCGCAGGGGCTACTACAGGATTTTTAGCATGCACAAGGGGCCCTGTCAAGGCATAGGAGCTGACCCAAAAATAGAGATTGACATCCCTAATTTCCCCCTCTCCCTTGATGGGAGAGGGTTGCGGTGAGGGTGGACTCATCACCATAATGTTCCCCCTCCCCTTAATCCCCTCCCGCCAGGGGAGGGGATTTTATGGGGGTTATACTTTTCAATCTCTGTTTTTCGGAGCTGAGGTCGCTGATTAAGATATGTTTCTCCCCTATAAGAATTGGGTTTTTATCCTTAAATGGCAGGTGTCGTTGAGGAGGGTGAGGACCGCCCCCTCGTCGTGAAATAGGAGTTCCGAGATAGAGGCTGGATCAAGGCGAAACTGCCGCCAAGCCCGGGGATTAATGCCCAAGGCCTCGCAGAGCAAGGCCCGGAGGGAGACCCCATGGGCCACAATGAGGACCACCTGTCCCCGATGTCTTCTAACAATGTCGCGTAGGGTCTCAATCACTCGCTCCACCACCTGGCCCATGGACTCACCTCCGGGTGGGGTCTCACTCAAAGGGTCGGCCTCCCACCGCACCATTTCTTCAGGGAAACGCCCCTGGATCTCAGAGTGGGTAAGGCCCTCCCAGACCCCAAAGCCCATCTCTCGCAGCCTGGGCTCGGCCACCACATCTAAGCCATGGCAAGCGGCTATGGCAGCCGCAGTGGCCCATGCCCTCTTAAGATCGCTGGAATATATAGCGTGGATCTTTTGATGGGCAAGACGCTCCGCCAGCAGGCGGGCCTGTTCCTCCCCCCGAGGGCTCAGCTCAATGTCTGTCTTCCCCTGATACCTGAGGTCCCGGTTCCACTCTGTCTCACCGTGCCGCACCAGGATCACCCTGACCATGGCCAATTCCTCAGTATTTCCTTTATATTTCATCCCAATAATGCACCAATTGTGTAGTTGCCTGATTTATCAGGCACAGGGCCGACACGGAGGTCGGCCCCTACTGTAGGGGCGGGGCTCTGTCCCCGCCCTGGCCCCATAAATGGGGCAACTACAACTTTTACATTTAAAATCTGCGTGCATCCATTTCTATCTGTGTCAATCAAATTTTATATTATAACCAGGAGAAGGCCAAAGAAAGCGACGGAAAGGGCGAAGGTAAAGACCATCACCCTGAGGGCCCGGCCTATAATGGCGGCTACGCAAGTCCCTCCCTCCCCCAGGCTATAGCAACCCACCTTCTCCAGGGTCACCCCGAGGGCGCCGGCCATGGCGGCCATGGTCCATCCTGCATTGGGGCTGGCCGTCCTACCATGGTGGCCCCGCATAATGCGCCAAGCGCCATGGACATTCTCCCGTGCCATCCAGGCACCAATAACCATGAAAAGGGCGGCCAGGCGGGCCGGGATATAGTTTGCCAGATCGTCCAAACGGGCCGCCCCCTTGCCCAGGTTATCACGATACCCATCCCTATAGCCTAGCATGGCATCAGCCGTATTTAGGAAGCGATAGGCGAAGGCCCCGGGAAGCCCGAAGAAGACGTAGAAAAAGAGAGGAGCTATGAGGCTATCGGTCAAATTCTCGGCAATGGACTCTATGGTGGCTGAGGCAACCTGGGCTTCTTCCAGCCGGCTGGTATCCCGGCTCACCAGGTGCCAGGAGAGGAGGCGCCTGGCCCTGTCCAGGTCGCCTGCCACCAAAGGCCTCTGGACCTCCAGGGCGGCCCGGATTAGGCCTCGAAGGGAAAAGGTCATTTTGAGAAGAAAGGCGCTAGTAACGAGATAAAAGAGCTGTCCAAGCCCCTTCACCCAGGATAGGATCAGGGATAGGGGAC
>JACRGL010000084.1 GCA_016212365.1 Candidatus Methylomirabilota bacterium
TATTTTTAGCGCTTCCAATAATTGAAATCTCGTAATCGTAAATTTTTGAGAGTTC
Source organism: Candidatus Methylomirabilota bacterium (assembly GCA_016212365.1). GTDB lineage: Bacteria > Methylomirabilota > Methylomirabilia > Methylomirabilales > JACRGL01 > JACRGL01. The sequence continues at coordinate 56 of JACRGL010000084.1, forward strand.
TTTTTCCTCAAATGGAACCTCAAAAGTTAGTCCAATAGAAATCCGGGTTTCATCCCCACCTTTCCAGACAACCTCCTGAAAGCCGCCGCGATCTAGAAAGGCCTTATTTAACCCGGAGATAACCATTGTCGTTAGAAATCGAAGACAATCGACAAGGTTACTCTTTCCTGACATGTTAGGTCCGACTAGAAAATTTCTGGTACCTAGTTCCAAATCGACGTCTTTTAAGATGAGATAGTTATGCACGCGAAGTCTCTTTATCATGCGCCTTTCCCCTTATTTTCAGATTTAGATAATATATTGCCAGGTGCCTGAAAAATAACAAATCCTTATCATCCTTCCTACACCTCTTTTGGGTGGCTATGAGTTGGAATCATTCCCCAACTTTGCCCAAAAGCCCCAATCTGCGAATTGGTGGAGGGTAGGGGATTCGAACCCCCGACCTCCGCGTTGCGAACGCGGCGCTCTCCCGCTGAGCTAACCCCCCGGCCATCCGTCGACTATTACCCTTCAGGCATCAACCCTTAAAACTTAATCCTGGCTCCCTATTCTGCCTTCTCGCCTCTCGTCCCCCTATCTGAAAAGAAGGCCTTAAAGAGCTCAATGGGGAGGGGGAAGATGATGGTGGAGTTCTTCTCGGTGGAGATCTCGGACAGAGTCCCCAGGTAGCGGAGCTGGAGAGTGGCGGGCTCGGACTGGATTATGCGGGCCGCCTGGGCCAGCTTCTCTGCCGCCATGAACTCGCCTTCGGCATGGATGACCTTGGCCCTCTTCTCCCTCTCGGCCTCCGCCTGCTTGGCCATGGCCCGCTGCATTTCCGTGGGGAGGTCCACGTATTTCACCTCCACTACGCTCACCTTTATTCCCCAGGGCTCGGTGTGCTCATCAATGATCCGCTGGAGGTTCTGGTTGATCTTGTCCCTCTCGGCCAGGAGCTCGTCCAGCTCCGACTGGCCCAGGACGCTCCTCAAAGTAGTCTGGGCGATCTGGGAGGTGGCATAGAGGTAGTCCTCTACCTCCACAATGGCCCTCCGGGGGTCTATCACCCGGAAGTAGAGGACGGCGTTCACCTTTAAGGAGACGTTGTCCCGGGTAATGACGTCCTGGGAGGGGACATCCATGGCCACCGTTCGGAGGCTTACCTTCACTATCTTGTCCACGATGGGGATGAGCAGGATGAGGCCCGGGCCTTTTGCGGCGATAAGGCGCCCCAGGCGAAAGATGACCCCCCGCTCATACTCCCGCAGGATGCGGATGGCACTGGAGAGGATGAAGATAGCGAAGATGATGAAGATGGTGAGGGGAAGGAAGGTAAAGGGGAATATCGGATACATGGTACACCTCCTAACCAAGGATCAGGGGGCCTGATTCCGGTCTCGATCCTCAGGTTTTTGGTGCCGAGGGTTGGCCCTCGACGGCCTCTTGTTTTTCCTTCTTAACTTTGAGTTTCAAGCCAGCCACCTCGTCTACCACCACCTTCTCGCCGGGTTCCACCACCTCCTCACTGGTGGCACTCCAGAGCTCCCCCCGAACAAATACCTGGCCCTCGGGGGCCAACCGGGAGCGGGCCACCCCCCTCTCCCCCAGGAGGCCTTCTTTACCGGTAGTAGGCCTCAGCCGCTGAGCTTTGAGGCCTTTAGCCACCACAAAGAAGAAGAAAGCAGCGGTGGCAGCCGTAGACGATAGGATCGCCGATAGAGAGATCTGGAGGAAGGGGGCGGGGGACTCGATGAGCATCAAGGAACCCAGGATCATAGAAACGATGCCCCCAAGGGTAAGGACGCCGTGGGTAGGGGCCTTGATATCCAGGATGAAAAGGACGAGGGCCAGGAGGATGAGGAGCAGCCCGGCGTAGTTGATGGGTAGGCTCTGGAAGGCGAAAAAGGCGAGAATAAGGAAGATGGCCCCCAGCACGCCGGGGAGGATGGCCCCGGGGTTGGCCAGCTCATAGATGAGGCCGTAGAAGCCCAGAATCAGGAGGATATAGGCGATGGTAGGATCGGAGATGGCCTTCAATACCTTATCCCGGAAGCTCATCTCTACCCTCTGGATGGGGGCCCCTTTTGTGCGGAGGACCACCTTGCCAATGAGGGTAGTCACCTCACGAGCATCGATCTCCTGGAGGAGGGTCTCCAGCTTTTCGCTCACCAGGTCGATGACCCTCAGGCGCAGGGCCTCCTTTTCGGTCACAGAAACGCTTCTCCTTACTGAATCCTCGGCCCACTGGGCATTACGGCCCCGCTTCTCGGCCAGGGCCTTTATGTAAGCTGCGGCATCGTTGGTGGCCTTCCTGACCATCTCCTTGTCCATCTGGCCCCCGATGCTAACGGGATGGGCAGCCCCTATGTTGGTTCCCGGGGCCATAGCCGCTATATGGGCGGCTATAGTAAGGAAAACCCCTGCCGAGGCAGCACGGGCGCCGCTGGGCGAGACATAGACCACGATAGGGATAGGGGAGGCCAGGAACTCCTTGACGATGAAGCGCATGGCAAGGTCCAGACCCCCAGGGGTATCCAACTCGATGACTAAGACCTGAGCTTCGGCCCTGGTGGCCTGCTTGAGGGCGTAAAGGATGAACTCTGAGGTACCAGGGGAAATAACCCCCTCTACCCGGGCCACGGTTACCGGCTTAACTTGGGTGGCCCCACTAGAGGCAGGGTAAAGGAATAGGATACCCCCTAGAAATAAGAATATCGCTACCAAAGCCCGGTTTCTCATCTCAGTGACACCAATGGTCCTTCGAGAGGGAGCTGAGGACCGCCGGAGCAAGGTCGGTAATGGCCCGGATCCCCGAAGCTACCTGCGCTGCCCCTTTTCCCCAGAGTATGGTAGGGACTGGGTTTCGGGTATGGGCCTTAGTGCTCAGGTCCTCCACATTCCCGTGATCGCTCGCCAGGATCACCAGGTTCCTCTCGAGGTCCACCTCTCCAAGGGCTGCATCCAGGAAGGCCTCTAATTTCTCCAAAAGGGATACCGCGTATTCCATCTCCTGGCGATGGCCGGCCAGGTCCGTCTGAAAGTACTCGTATAAAGTAAAGTCATAGGCGGAGGCAATGCGGGCCAGCCTCCTACCAGCCTCCCGGGGGTCTAACCGGGTCACGGGGTATCCCCGTTCGATGAGAACCTGGTTGGTGAAATCCTGATACACAGCCTCCCCCCGCTCCAGGTCCCATAGGTTTCGAAAGGTCATCCCTGCCTTCTCGGCAGCCACGGTAGTCACCGAGCGGAGGTGGTTTCTCCCCTCGAAGAAAGGGGGGCTATAGGCATTGGCGAAGGCCACCCTAAGCCCCTGGGCCTGGAGCCGGATGAAGAGGGAGCGGCCGTCCAGGAGTTTTGCTAGCTCCGGAGTGCAAAAACCATTTATGTGCCTTCCTATCAAGGCAGGGGCATTCAGTCCGGTCAGGAGAGATGCCTGTCCTGTAGCGCTCTGGGGGAGCCCTGGAAAGCCCAGGGTGGCATCGGTGGACATCACTTCTCTAGGGGGCAGGGTGGCTGGTGGCTCCTCCCCTTGGAAGACCTTGAGCCAGCGAAGGTCGGCCCGGGCCAGGGGATTCTTGGTGACGTCCCGCTCTCCTAGCCCCAATCCATCCACGAAAATCAGCAAAAGGGACATTAGCCCAACCTTTCTAAATCTAAATATCCCACAAGACCCCGCTCCTGTCAAGGGACAACCCAAACCGGCGCAATTTCTAAAAAATCTTTAACCCTCTTGGGCCTTGGCCTCCTCCCAGAGGCGATCCATCTCTTCCAGGGTGACTTCTCGCAATGGACGGCCTCGCTTGGCCATCTCCTCCTCGATGTAACGAAAGCGGCTTATAAAGCGGCTAATGGTCTTTCTCAAAGCCTCCTCCGGGTTTACCTCCAGAAAGCGGGAGAGGTTCACCAGGGCAAAGAGTAGGTCCCCCAGCTCTTCTTCCATCCGCGATGGCTCCGCCTCCATTAAGGCCCTTTTTAACTCGGCCATTTCTTCCTCCACCTTCCCCATAACCTCTCTGGCGTTCTTCCAATCGAACCCCACCCGGGCAGCCCTATCCTGGAGCCTATGGGCCCTAAGGAGGGCAGGCAGTTCCCGGGGTACACCTTCTAAAACAGACCTCCCCTGGGGCCTCTCGGCCCTCTTGATCTCTTCCCAATTGAAGAGGACCTCCTGGGCGTTAGCCACCTGGGCGTTGGCAAAGACATGGGGATGTCGGCGGGTAATCTTTTCTGAGGCCTGGCGGATTACATCTTGGATACTGAATTCTCCCCCTTCCTCGGCGATCTGGGCGTGAAAGATGATCTGAAAAAGTAGGTCCCCTAGTTCCTCCCGGAACTTTTCGAGGTCCTCCCCCTCCAAGGCTTCCAGGA
>JACRGL010000083.1 GCA_016212365.1 Candidatus Methylomirabilota bacterium
CCCGCCACGTCCCCAAGACCTGCCACCAGGGCCAGGCCGAGTCCCAGTATCCACCCCACCCTGTGACCTCCGGATTAGTCAGTACTGTTAATGGGGACTCTTTTACCGCCTTACCAGGAGATGGCCCATGAGATAGAGGAGAATCCGGGCTGCTATGGCCTTTCCCAGGCTTCCCTTAAGCCGGCGGAGGTCCAATGATACCCGGGGGATTTGCCGGATGTCTAGCTGGCCGCATATCTCCACAAAGGCCTCGCGTGCTTTATCGTCTCCATAATAGGTTTCCTGTAGCCGCTCCAACAAGCCAAAAGTCCTGCCGAATCGCCTCTGCCATCTATTTTGATATTCCCCCAGATTTTTCCCGCTGGGTGCCCGTCTATGTTCTATCAAGGTCACGGCGGCCATCTGGCCGCTCTTCATGGCATAGTAGATCCCCTCGCCTGTGGCCGGGGCTACCAGGCCTGCGGCGTCTCCTACCAGGAGGACCCGGTCACGAGTCCAGGTAGAGAGGGGGCGGGTTGGAAGAGGATATGCCTCCCTTCTCAGAACTCGGTGGCCATTCAGCCCGGCAGAGGCCTTTAGGTTTTCCAGGAGAAAGGGTAAATCCCTCTTACCATCAGACCGGGTAGCGGTTCCCACCACCAGGTGGTCGCCCCTGGGAAAGACCCACCCATAGAAATCAGGAGAGACCCTCGTTGCGAAATAGAACTGGCAATCAACCCGCCTGAGGCGGGTCGTCCTTTCCTCAGGCAGGGCCAGGTGTTCTTGAAGGGTTATGGCCCCACTTTGACGTTCTAACCCTAATAGGCGGGCCACCCGGGAATGGGCGCCATCAGCCCCTATGAGGGCATCAGCCGAAATCCAGGCCTCCACCCCTTGATGACGATAGAATACCTTGACCCCATCCCTCCCCACCTCCAGGGAGGTAAAGCTCCCTTCGATGAGCTGTGCACCCGCTGCCACTGCCCTCTGGCGGAGGTAGCCGTCGAAGACCTCCCGTTTCACCGTGCCTATGTAGCCCTGGGGAAGCCCTATTAAAGCCCCTCGGCCGCTGGGGGCATAGAAATGCACCTCCCTTATCCGACATTCGAGGATTTCCTCCGGAATGGAGAACTCCTCCACCAGGGTAGAAGGGATCCCGCCCCCGCAGGGCTTGGAGTAGGAGAGGTCCCTCTCCAGCAGGACCACCTCGTCACCTTCTCGTACTAAAGTCTCGGCGGTGGTGGCACCAGCAGGGCCACCGCCCACGATTACCACCCGCATTGTTATTTGCCCTCCTGGGTCTGCTAATCCAGCTACAGCACTTTAGACTAGCATGTTTAGTGGCTTGACACAACCGCAAAAATGTGCGAACCTCCCGTCAAAATCCCAGGAGCCATAGGCCCGCAAGGAGGTGTGGCCCTGATCATATTTTGGGTGGGCCTTTATATAGCCTGCGACCTCATCGCCAATGTAACGGCGGGAAAGCCAGTTCAGGTGGGGGCTATCGTAGTCCCCGCAGCGGTCTTTATATACACCCTCACCTTTACCCTGGTGGACCTGATTAACGAGAGCCTTGGGAAAAAAGGGGCGAGACAGGTTATATACACGGCCTTTGCCTGTAACCTCCTCTTAGCAGGTTACAGCCAGTTTGCCATCTGGCTTCCACCTGCCCCTTTCTATCAGGGCCAGGAGGCCTTTGCCGGAGTCCTCGGGGCTACCCCAAGGATTGTCGTTGCCTCCCTTAGCGCCTATCTGGTGAGCTCCTTGATTGATGCCGAGGTCTTTGCCTGGTGGAGGGAACGGGTAGGACGCTTCAAATGGGCAAGGGTGCTTGCCAGTAACTCCATATCTACCCTGGTGGATAGCGTGGTCTTTATTACCATGGCCTTCTATGGAGTCCTTCCCGTTATTCCCTTAATAAAGGGCCAGTATCTAGTCAAGATGGGGGTGACGGTGGTGAGCATCCCTATGATATACCTGGTGAGGGGAGGAGTGAGGAGTGAGGAGTGAGGAGTGAGGAGTGAGGAGAGATATTCCGTGAGATTAGGAGCAGAAGATGCAGGGCGATAAATACACTTCCAGGAGATTCGATATTCAAAAAGAGGACGCTATTGACCAGGGTGTCCTGGAGGCAATTCCTTTCGATTACCCTTGCTCCTCCACAGAAGTGACTTACGAGACGGACGAGTTCACTTCCGTCTGCCCCTGGAGCGGGCTCCCTGACTTTGCCCGTCTCGTGATCCGCTATGTTCCAGACCGTCACTTAGTGGAACTAAAGTCCCTGAAATACTACCTCACGTCTTTCCGCAGTGTAGGGATCCTTCAGGAACATGCGGTAAATCGCATCTTGCAAGACCTGGTCAAATTGATCCAACCTGCCTCGATGGTAGTAGAGGCCCATTTCCGGGAGAGGGGTGGATTGAGGAGCAGGGTGGTGGCGAAGTACGAAAGGGGAGAAGGATGCTCGATTACAACTGGGTAAATGAATGCCTGGCAGTTATATCCCAAGAGGGGTGTTTTTTGTTTTCTATTAAAGACAGAGTTTTGAAAAAACAGGAGGTGAAAGGTGAAAAGATTAATTCTTTTAAGTTTAGCAATTTTTCTCTGCTTGCCCATGGCTGGTTATGCAGCAAGCATAGGCAGTGCAGAAATACAGCAAGAGCATGTATGGGAATTAGCAACAGAAATATCCCATATTACTTACAAAGAACCTGGCGTGATGAGAGAAAAGGGTGTGATGTATGGGATAGCTGGCTCTTACACTTATCGCAAAAACTTTATGTTAAAAGCAGATGGTAGATTTAGTTATGGATGGGTAGATTATAGAAATTCGGGGGCAATGGATAACATAGATGATTATATGTTAGAGTTCAGAGGGTTAGGAGGTTATGGCTTTTCTGTATTAAAAGCATCTGCCCTTACGCCTTACATGGGGATAGGATATAGATATTTAAATGACGATATGTCTGGAAGAACTACATCAACAGGTGCATGGGGCTATGAAAGAGAAATAAGTTATATCTATAGTCCGATAGGCATAGAAATGATTACTTCATTAAAGAATGGAAAGTCTATCGGGGCAACATTAGAATATGATTATTTCTGGGACGGAACAGTTAAAAGTCATCTTAGTGATGTGCCAGGATATTATGATATTGAAAACGACCAAAATAAAGGCTATGGTTTTAGGGGTTCTATAAAACTTGAGAAGAAAGGCGAAAAGATAAATTTTGTAATAGCACCTTTCATAAGATATTGGAAAATCAAGGACTCAGAAACTACAACAGACCCTGCAGGTAGAACATGGATTGAACCAAAAAACCATTCTACGGAAATCGGCATTAAGTTTGCATTAGAGTTTTAAGATGAGCGAGTTCTAATCAGAGGAAGCCATGAGAAAGATAAACTACTTCAACTAAAGGAAGGGACAACTTCAGGTCATCGGAAATTATGTGGAAAGGTGGCTTATAATAACCGGTAAAATTAAAATCAATCCCGGTAATATGGGTAGTAACCCTATTATAGTTGATAATTAGTCATATTCCGGAACTCCCCCCTCCCCGGGTGGGAGAGGGTCGGGGTGAGGGGGAAGGGGGGTTAGATTTGTTGAAATTTCAAAGCATTTTCACCCCCACCCTAACCCGGGGGCTTACACTCCCATCAAAGGGGGAGGGAAATTTGATAGATTTTTAGAGGAGAACTATCTATCAACCATTAAAGGGTCACTACATATTAATGACTGTGAACTAAATTATGACCGTGAACCGTGAACTGTGAACCGATTTTGATTTTACTTCTATCCCTCGGAGAGCTCAGAGGCTATGAGGTCCCCCATCTGCGTGGTGCCAACAAGGGTGGTACCCGGGCTTTGGATGTCAGGGGTGCGGTAGCCCCTCTCCAGGGCATTAGCCACCGCCTCCTCCATAGCCTCAGCCGCCTCCTCCTGGCCAAAGGTGTGCCTGAGCATCATGGCCCCCGATAGGATGGCAGCGATGGGATTGGCTTTATCCTTGCCCGCCAGGTCAGGGGCGCTTCCGTGGATGGGTTCGTATATCCCTACCTTGGCCCCGATGCTCGCCGAGGGGAGCATGCCGATGGAACCCACCAGCATAGCGGCCTCGTCACTCAAGATATCGCCGAACATGTTCTCGGTGAGGATCACGTCGAACTGCCGGGGGTCGCGCACCAACTGCATGGCGCAGTTATCCACATACATATGCTCCAGGGCCACCTCAGGGAAAGCCCGGGCCACTCCATTAACTACCCGCCGCCAAAGCTCGGAGCTAGCTAACACATTGGCCTTGTCCACCGAAGTAACCTTTCGCCTCCGCCTCTGAGCTGCCTGGAAGGCCACTTTCGCAATCCTCTCGATCTCAGCGGTAGTGTAAATAAGAGTGTCTACCGCCCGCTCGCCCCCCTCTATAGGCTCAATCCCCCGGGGCTTGCCGAAGTAAATCCCGCCAGTTAGCTCCCGCACCACCAGGAGATCAATCCCCCGCACCACCTCCTCTTTAAGGGTAGAGGCTGCAATTAAGGGCAGAAAGAGCCTGGCTGGACGCAGATTGGCATAGAGGCCGAGTTCCTGCCTCAGGTCGAGGATTGCCCGCTCCGGTCTTAGCTCGCGCGGCAGGCCATCGTACTTTTGGCCCCCAACCGCTCCAAAGAGGACAGCATCGCTTTGGCGGCAGAGCTCCAGGGTATCAGGCGGCAAAGGCCTCCCCGTAGCCTCCACCGCCGCCCCCCCGACCAGGGCCGCCTGGAAGCGGAGTTCCAGGCTGAACCTCTTCCCTACCACATCCAGGCACTTGACCGCCTCCCTGATCACTTCAGGGCCAACACCGTCGCCAGGAAGCAAAGCGATCTTAAACATGATTTTTCCTTTGAATTAAAAACGTCGAACCACAAGGGTTGTCCCTACGGCTCTATATAATGCCCTCTCCTACCAACCCATCTATCTTCTCCTGGGAGTATCCCAAAAGTTCAGAGAGGACCTCTCTGGTATGTTGCCCTACCAGGGGGGGCGGAGAAAAGGTCTCCCCAGGCGTCTCCGACATCTTGATGGGATTGCCAGGCATTCTCACCCTCCCCCCCAAAGGGTGTTCGACCTCCACCACCATGTTCCGCCCATATCCCCAATAGGAATGCCGCTTCTCACGGGCTTTCTCCCCCGCTCTCCGGTTATACTCACCCCACCCCCCATGGCCTGAATACATCCATCGAAGGCGGGTAGGTCTCGGTGAGGGCCGGTTAATCCATAGCCACTGAGGGAGCAGGAGATTATTCTGGGGTTTATCCCCTTCAAGGTATCGTAGTCAACCTTCAGCCTCTCCAGCCATTTAGGGTCTCCTTCACAATCAGAAAAATAAAAGCATGGTAGCCGCCCATATAGGGGTAGCCACCACCACCGCGCGGAGGACGAAATGGGGAACCCTCCCAGTGAGTTTGGCCCCCAGGTAGGAGCCGATAGAGGTCCCCGTTACTACACTTAAAAATAGGTTTAGGTCTATTAGCCCTTCCTGTAAAAAGCGGGTGGCCCCGGAGAGGCTGGTGAAGAACATGGTGAGCATCCCGGTCCCCACTGCCGTTCTCAGGGAGGCGTTAAGCAAGCCCAGGAGGGCGAGCTGGATGAAGACCATACCCCCCATCGCCAGAAATCCTGCTATCAGGCCGGTCCCAAGGCCCACCCCGCAGGCAATGAAGAATCGGCTTCGGGGGTCCAATTTTCTCCCAGGGTTAGGAGTTTGAACCAGGTCCTGCCCTCGCGTCTGGCGATAGATTAAGGCAGCGGCAAGGAGCAGAGCCAGCCCCGCTAAGGTTTTCAAAAGCCTGGGCCGGGTATGGATGGCCAGGGCTCCCCCCAGGTAAGCCCCCAGGATGCCGGAAAGGCCTACCGGGAAGCCCAGGCGGGCATCCACGTTTCCCTCCCGTAGAGGGCTATAGGTCCCGGCCAGGGTGGTAAAGCTGGCAGCGGCCAGGGAGGTGCCCAGGGCCTGATGTATGGGGATGCGGAAGAAGGTGGCCAGGGCCGCCATAACCAAGGCAGTTCCCGCTCCCCCTATAAAGCCCAGGAGGATGCCAATCAGGGTCATGGTCGCCAGGATATTCAGGTTAAGATGGATCGGGCCAAGATAAAGCATAAGAATCAATCCCTTACATCTAACA
>JACRGL010000086.1 GCA_016212365.1 Candidatus Methylomirabilota bacterium
CTCCCTTTATGGGAGAGGGTCGGGGTGAGGGTGAATGTTCACCATGTGTTCCCCCTCCCCTCAACCCCCTCCCCATAAAATGCCCCCCCACCTTTGTCCTCCCCCACAAGTGGGGGGAGGATGTGGAGGGGGTAGGGGAGGGGATTTTATGGGGGTTATACTTTTCAATCTCTATTTTTGGGGATAAATAAGGATTTGACAAGCAGGGGGGCCTGTGCTAATTTTCCCATGATTTGAGGCCTTGAGGCCTGTCTAAAGAATTCAATGCCTTCCCGCATCTATACGGTAAGCGAACTAACCGCCGAGATCCGGGCGGTGCTGGAAGACTCCTTCTCCGGGATCTGGCTGGAAGGGGAGATCAGCAATTTCCGCCTCCACTCCTCCGGGCACATGTATTTTACCTTAAAGGACGAGGAGAGTCAGATCAAAGCGGCGATGTTCCGCTATCAGAATCGGCTCCTTAAGTTTAAACCCCAAGATGGCCTCCAGGTGCTGGTCTTTGGGATCGTTACCCTCTTTGAGCGCCGTGGTGAATACCAGATCTCTGTAGAGTATATGGAGCCCAAAGGGGTGGGTGCCTTGCAGCTAGCATATGAGCAGCTCAAGGAGCGCCTGGCCCAGGAGGGGCTCTTTGATGCGGCCCATAAAAAACCTATTCCATTGCTACCGCGGCGGATTGGCCTCATTACTTCCCCCACCGGGGCTGTCATCTGCGATATCCTCCAGATCCTTGACCGCCGCTTCGCCAATTTAGAAATCCTGATCTATCCGGTCGCCGTCCAGGGGGAGACGGCCGCCCCTGAGATTGTGACTGCGCTGCAAGAGCTTAATCGCCTGGGCGAGATAGACGTCCTTATCTTGGCCAGGGGCGGTGGCTCCATTGAGGACCTCTGGGCATTCAACGAGGAGGTCGTGGCAAGGGCAATTTATAACTCTAAGATTCCGGTGATATCGGCTGTGGGCCATGAGACAGATTACACCATAGCCGACTTTGTTGCCGACCTTCGGGCACCTACCCCCTCGGCGGCCGCGGAGCTGGTAGTGGCCAGGAAGGACGAGCTTGCCCAGCGCCTCGATGACCTCTCCCTGCGGATGGCGACCAACATCCGCTACCTCCTGCGTCGGGTCTTTGAGCGGTTGAATGGCCTGGTCCGGCACCTGGCCCTCCTGAGCCCCCAGGCCCGGATCCGCTTCCAGCATAAAAGACTGGAGGAGCTTTATTTCCGCCTGACCTCTAGAATAGGGCACCGCCTGGAGCTTGCCAGGGCCTCCCTCCTGGCCCAGGTAGGCAAGCTCGATTCTTTGAGTCCCCTGGCCATCTTGAGCCGGGGCTACAGCATCTGCCGGAGGCTCCCATCCCTCGAGATCGTGAAGGATGCCTCGGCTGTAATAGTAGGGGAAGAGGTAGCAGTAATCCTTCATCAGGGAGAGCTCCTCTGTAGAGTGGAGGAGGTCAAGGAGCCCTCAGGAGTTAGCAATCATATTATGTAGGGGCGGTCGTCTCTCTATCTCGTCTATCTCGTCCATATGGTCTATTTCGTCATTTCGTCTATCTCGTCCAAATAGACCAGACAGACCAAATAGACCAAATAGACCAAATGACCAAAGAGGGCCCGACCCGCCAAAGGCGTGTGCCCGGAGGTCGGCCCCTACAGGCTGAGCCCAGGGCCGACACAGAGGTCGGCCCCTACAGGCTGAGGCATGGAAGAGCTGAGTTTCGAAGAGGCGTTAAAGAGGTTAGAAGAGCTGGTAGCAAAGTTAGAGGCCGGAGACCTTTCCCTCGAGCAAGCCCTGGAGGCCTTTGAGGAGGGGGTGCGCCTTTCCAGGCTGTGCTCCCAAAGGTTAAACGAGGCCCAGAAGCGGGTGAGCATCCTCCTACGCAATCAGGAAGGGGGGTTAGAGGAGAGGCCCTTCGACTTGGGAGATGTCCTCGGTAACAAGGAGGACCCTCTTTGACAGACCTTGAACTCAAAGAATACTTGTTTCAGCGGCGGAGCCTCATTGACCAGGCCCTAGAAGCTTACCTTCCGCCGGCCGACGAGTATCCGGGCCCACTCCATGAGGCCATGCGTTATAGCGTCTTTGCAGGCGGCAAAAGGCTCCGGTCTATCCTGACCTTAGCAGCAGCGGAGGCCGTGGGGGGGCAGGCCGAGGGGGCATTGGCGGTAGCGGCGGCCATTGAGCTAATCCATACCTATTCCCTCATCCACGACGACCTGCCGGCTATGGACGATGACGACTTACGCAGGGGAAAGCCCACATGCCATAGGGTCTATGGTGAGGCAATAGCTATTCTGGCGGGGGACTCCCTCCTTACCCATGCCTTTGCCCTGCTCTCCGACGAAAAGCTCTCCCTGAACCCTGCCAAGCAGATGGCCCTTATCAAAGAGATTGCCGGGGCCGCCGGGACTCGTGGGATGCTAGGCGGTCAGGCGGTGGACATCCTCTCCGAGGATCAGGAGATAGAGCCGGCCACCTTAGAGTACCTCCACACCCACAAAACCGGGTCCCTGATCCGAGCCGCCCTGCTGGCTGGGGGGATAGTAGCGGGTGCCAGCGAAGGGAAGCTAGCAGCCCTATCTATGTATGGAGAGAAGATCGGTCTAGCCTTTCAGATCGTGGATGACGTACTGGATATAGAAGGGAAGGCGGAGGAGTTAGGAAAAAGCCCGGGAAGCGACAAAAAAAAGAAGAAGGCCACCTATCCAGCCCTCATAGGCCTTTCCGAGTCCAAGCAAAGGGCACGGGAGCTGATAGCCGAGGCCAAGGAGGCCTTAGTCCAATTCGGAGAGAGGGGAGAAGTGCTCCGGGCCCTGGCCGATTACATCCTGAGGAGGCAGGCCTGATATTAATAGCCTCTAGCCTTTAGCCTAAGAGCTAAGGGCTAAGAGCTAAAAGCTAAGGGCTAAGAGCTATGTTACTAGAGAAGATCCAGTCCCCAAAAGACCTTAAGGCCCTGTCCAGGCCGGACCTTTCCCTGCTTGCTCAGGAAGTCCGAGACTTGATTATCCAAACCGTCTCTAAGACAGGGGGACAC
>JACRGL010000089.1 GCA_016212365.1 Candidatus Methylomirabilota bacterium
ACCTGGGCTATGCAAAGGTTGACCTTCACCGGGGGATTCGCCAGGGCTTTCCCGAAGTTGTATTCTGCCAGGGGAAAACCCTGGAACAGACAAGGGGCATAGCGGAAAGGATCCTGGCCAGCCATAACAGCATTCTCGCCACAAGGGCCTCTGAGGAGATATTTCAGTGCATCTATGGCCTGGACCCCAGGGCCGTGTATAACCCTTTAGCCAGGACGGTAGTGGTCAAGGAAGCCCGCCCCCCTCTAGCCGGCAAGGTGCTCGTGATTACCGCAGGCACATCGGACATCCCTGTTGCCGAGGAAGCAGTGGTGACTGCGGAGTTTCTAGGCACTCACGTAGATAAGCTTTACGATGTAGGGGTGGCAGGGATTCATCGCCTCCTGGACGGTAAGGAGATGCTCTTTGGGGCAAGGGTAATCGTGGTAGTAGCAGGGATGGAGGGTGCCCTTCCCAGCGTGGTTGGTGGTTTGGTGGATAAGCCCATTATTGCCGTGCCCACCAGCGTGGGGTATGGAGCAAGCTTTGGGGGGCTGGCAGCGCTGCTGGCCATGCTTAACAGTTGCTCTTCAGGTCTGGCCGTGGTCAACATTGACAACGGCTTCGGCGCGGGCCTTCTGGCGCATAAGATAAACATGCTGGGGGAGAAATAGCCATTAGCGGTTAGACCTTAGCTTAGCACGGTTGAAACCGTGCCTACAAAGGGTTGTAGGCACGAATTTATTCGTGCTAAGGGCTAATGGTTAAAGGCTGTATTTGTATGCGTATAGCCTACTTCGACTGCTTCTCGGGGATTAGCGGGGATATGACCCTGGGGGCCCTGGTGGATGCAGGCCTTGACTTGGAGGAGCTTCGCCGCCAGCTCTACCAGCTCCCCCTGGGCAAGTTCCGGATCCAAGCGGAGAAGGTCCGCCGAGGCCCCCTGGCCGGGACCAAGGTGGAGGTCATCGCCGAGGCCGAGGGGAAGCACCATCGCGACCTTGAGGACATCCTGGAGATCATAAACAGAAGCCTCTTCCCTGAAGCAGTAAAGGAGGACTGCCGGCGGATATTCACCCGGCTGGCCGAGGCCGAGGCCAAGGTCCATGGAGTGCCCGTAGAGAAAGTCCACTTCCACGAGGTTGGGGCCCTGGATTCCATCGTGGATGTGGTGGGGGCGGCACTAGGCATTCACCTTTTGGGCATCGAGAAAATCTATGCCTCCCCTATGAATCTGGGCTCTGGGTTCGTGGACACTGAGCATGGGAGGCTCCCCGTTCCTGCCCCCGGCACCCTAGAGCTCGTGCGCGGCCTCCCCATTTATTCCAGCAACGTCCAGGCCGAGCTCACCACCCCTACCGGGGCGGCCATTATCTCTACCTTAGCCAACGGCTTCGGGCCCTTGCCCTCCATGGAGATTGAAAGGATCGGCTATGGGGCAGGAAGCCGGGATCTCCCAGAATTGCCCAACATGCTGCGGGTCATGGTAGGAGAGCCCAGGGCGGCCTACCAGGAAGACCAAGTCACCGTCCTTGAGGCCAACCTGGACGACATGAACCCTCAGTTCTTCGAGCCCCTCCTGGAGGAACTCTGGGAGAAAGGGGCCCTCGACGTTTATCTATCCCCTATAATAATGAAGAAGTCCAGGCCCGCCACTAAACTCACGGTCATTGCCGAACCTCCCCTGGCCGAAGCCTGCGCTTCTCTGATCCTGGAACGGACCACCACCTTCGGGGTCCGCTCCTACCCGGTCCAGAGGAAGAAGCTCTCCCGGGAGGTCCTGGAGGTAAACACCCAGTACGGTCCAGTCCGGGTAAAGGTTGGCCGGGCCGGGCCGCGAATCCTCCACTGTAGCCCCGAGTACGAGGACTGTAAAAGGCTGGCCCGGGAACGGGGCCTCTCCATCATAGAGGTCTACCGAGAGGCAGAGAGAGCCGCTTGGAATGCATCCAGAGAGTAATAATAGCTAGAAAGGAGCCGTCATGGAAGAAAGCAAAGGAATGCTACAGGCTGCCTTAGAACAGCTCGACGCCGTGGCCGAGCTTATAAATCTGAGCCCTGGGACTCACCGCCGGTTGCGCCAGCCTGAGCGCTCCCTGATAGTAGCCATCCCTACCTTAATGGACGATGGTCACATAGAGGTCTTTACCGGATACCGGGTCCAGCATAACAATTCTTTAGGCCCCACCAAAGGGGGAATCCGTTATCACCCGGAAGTGGACCTGGAGGAGGTCACGGCGCTGGCCATGCTCATGACCTGGAAGTGCGCTTTAATGGGGCTTCCCTATGGGGGGGCCAAGGGCGGGGTCTGCTGCGACACCACCAGGATGTCCCGGGGAGAACTGGAACGGATGACAAGGCGCTATACCTCGGAGATCTATCTAATTATAGGCCCCGACGCAGACATCCCCGCCCCTGATATGTATACCGATGAGCAGGTCATGGCCTGGATGATGGATACCTACAGCATGCAGCGGGGGATTACCGTCCCCGGGGTAGTCACGGGAAAGCCCCTCCTCTTAGGGGGTTCTGTGGGCCGTTATGAGGCCACGGGGAGGGGTGTCTATTACGTTTTGCTCGAGGCTTTTCGGGAGCTCGGACTGGAGATAAAAGGGGCCTCTGTGGCCATCCAGGGCTTTGGGCAGGTGGGCTCTGTAACGGCTAGATTGCTTCACGAAGCAGGCTGCAAAGTAATTGCCGTTAGCGGCTCGAAGGGTGGTCTATACAATCACAAAGGGCTCGATATTCCGCTGATGCTCCAGCATGTGAAAGCAAAAGAACCCCTTCTTGAGTTTAAAAACGATGCCGACCAAATCAGTAACGAGGAGCTCCTCCAGCTCCCCTGC
>JACRGL010000088.1 GCA_016212365.1 Candidatus Methylomirabilota bacterium
CCCTTGATTTTACTGGAGCCGGCGAGAGGGATCGAACCTCCGACCAGCTGATTACGAATCAGCTGCTCTACCACTGAGCTACGCCGGCCCGAGGAGACGATAGTCAGGAGCCCGCTGCACGGAAACCAGGCATCCCGGCTTTTTGCCTTGCAAGAAAAAATAGCATGGATTATACTTACGAGTCAAGCAGGACGCTTATGCGAAGGGATAGAGCCCTATTTCCCTTAAAGGGGACAGTAAGAGTCCATGGAGGATTTGAGGCTAAGGCTGGAAGGAGTTGTCCAAGGAGACCTTCCAAAGAGAGAGGTCTTCAAAGGGGTCCTGAACCAGATCGCCTCTTCCATTATTACGATCTTCTCTCTGGAAGAAGACGAAGTGGCGATCATACTTATCCGGGACAAGGGCCAGCTACTCCGCTTTGCGTATCCTTTAGAACTCTATGAAGGGGGAATGAACGCCTTTCCCGTAACCGCCTCCAGCGTTGCCGGCCAAGTGGTAAGAAGTCGGCAAGGCCTTTTCTTCAATGACTTTCAGGAAATCAGGCATTTAAGCATCTACGAGAAGATGCGCTTGAAGGGGCGGGAACCGCGGGATATCCAGAAGATCCTTTCTGCCCCCCTTATCCTTCCTGACAGTAAGGTTATCGGTGTAGTCCAGATAAGCAGGAAAGGGAAGAGCCTGGCAGAAGCGGGAAAAGATTTTTCTAAGCAGGACTTGGAAAAATTGGCCAGCCTGTGCAGCCTCGCGGCCCCCTACCTCTCTAAATCCATCCCTCCGGATTTCTAGCCTGGCATACTCCTGGAGATTCCTAATGACTTTCTAAGGTGCTTCGCGGCCGAGCCTCTCTGGAATAGCCCAGAAAAGGAAAAGATCCTGGAAGGCCGTGGATAAGAAATGGTGGGCAGGGGCGGAATCGAACCGTCGACACCTGGATTTTCAGTCCAGTGCTCTACCGACTGAGCTACCTGCCCATTATCAGGAGCATCAAATAGGCAGGGATTATTTAGCACAAAGGGGGAAACCAAGTCAAGGATTAACTGGTGTCTGGGAATGGGGCTTGCAGGTCCCCGAAGGGATTTTTAGATCCTCACCACATAGGTGCTGGCGATCTTGTCGTGGAGCCCCTGCTTTTGACGGCTAAAGGCGATCATGATATAGCCAATTCCCAGGATGGCGGTGGAGATCAAATATCCGACCCACCGGAGAAAGGCTCGACCGTAAGTCATCTCCTCGCCAGTGTCTTGGATTATCTTCAACTTTAGAAGTATCTTCCCCGGCGTCTGGCCTCGCCATCCCACGAAGATTACATAATAGGCGATGATTATGGCAACCAACACAGGTAATACAACCCCTAACGCCAGATACATCATATCCTCGGTGAATCCCCCTGAGAAAAGGCTTCCCAGGCCGACTACAGCGAATATACTGTAGGCTAAGACCGTTCCAGCAAAACTGAGCAGGGCGTAGTCAATGAGGAAGGCGAGGAACCTGATCCAGAAGCCGGCTTTCGGCAGGGAAGCCGCCTCTTCCCCTGCCTCCCTTAGGGCTGACCACGCTTCATCCATGGCAGGTTGTGCGGAGGGCTTCTCCACTAAAGAGGGAGGGAGGGTAAAATCAATAGCCTCCAGCTCCTCTTCTTCCACGATTTGGGGGGATGGGGGTGGAGGGGCCAAGGGAGGGGCGATGGTCTCGGGGGCTATCCCCAATTTGATCTCCTCTTGATCCAGGGCAAGTTCCCATGGAGGGGGACCCTCGCCTTCTACCTCCATGACCTCTGCTGGGGCCATAGCCTTTTCACCCTCTTTGGGGGCTGGGAAGAGGCCTTTCCATCTCACTTCCTGTGGAATGTGGTCCTCTGTGGGGAGGGTAGGGGGTTGCTCATCCGCCACTGGCGATTCAAGGAAGGAGAGGGCATCGTATTCCGGCAATTCAACTTCCTTCATGGATGGGGGCATCCCCTGGGCTTCCATTGAGGGGGTAAGAAGATGGGTTTCCTCAGCGGGTGGTGCAGCAGGACCTGGCTCGAGGGGCTTGGTTGCCCAGATCCCCCGTGCCTCCTTGTAAGGCCTGAGGTCACTCCCGCACTTCTTACAGGCGTCGAGATAATCGAAGCTGACGTATCCGCAACTCGGACAGCGCATGTCCTTTGTCCTCAACTCAATGGTCGGTGAAAGGTCTATAGCATAAAAAGGGGAAATGGTCAAGGAAAAAACCATAAGACTAGATGGGGGCCTGGGTCAACGGGGTATCTTGACAGGGAGAGGAAGGCGTGCTATTTGAAGGCAGGATTGGGGTTAAAAGGCATGAAGAGGACTGGTGTATTTTATCATCCGAGCTTCAGCCGTAGGAGTTACCTCACTGTGGGACTGCGGCTGGCCGATTTCCCTCAGGCCCTGGAGGGACTCCTCAGGCAGCCTAATATCCGCCTTTATGAATCCAAGCCGGTCCCGGAGGACTTGATCCTTAAGGTTCACCCAAAGGCCATGATTGGGGAAGTGGAGCGCGACCCCCTCTGCTCCACGGCCTGGCACTCTGTGGGGGGCACAGTGGAGGCCGGGGAGAGAATCATGGCCGGGGAAATCCAAAACGCCTTCGTCTTCATAGGGGCCGGGGGGCACCATGCCGGCATAGATTATTTCGGGGGCTACTGCTGCTTCAACGACGTGGCAATTGCCATCCGAAATCTCCGGGAAAAATTCGGGGTTCACCGCTTTGCCATCCTTGACACGGATGCCCACCACGGCGATGGGACGCGGCAGATCTTTGCCGAGGACCCTGATGTCCTCCATGTCTGTTTTTGTAGCTACGACTGGGCCTCGGAGGATGGCACAAAGATAGATGTTAGCTATGGGATGTGGCCCTGGAACCGGCTATCAGACCCGAATAAGACATACATTAAAAAGGTGGAAGAGGAGTTTATCCCCAGGGCTCGCCTCTTCAAACCTGACCTGATCTTTTGGTATTTCGGCTTTGATACCCATATTGGGGACTACGGGGATATAGGCCTGAGTGGCCCATGCTATTTCCAGATCGCAGATCTGGTAAGGGACCTTGCTGAGGAGGTCTCGGAAGGCCGGCTGGAGGTGGTTCTGGGCGGTGGTTCCCGGACTGACCTGGCCACTCTTCTTATCCCCGAGGTCATCCGGCGGCTGGCAAGGGTATGAAAATCTCAATAAAGCTCAACAGCGGGGCTCGGGAGGTAGCAGGAGGCCGGAGCATAATGGAGGCCCTGGAAACCCTGGGGGTAGCCTTCGGCGTCTATCCAGGGGAAGGGGAGCTTCAGGCCCCATGCAAGAGCGGGGGCTGCTATAGCTGCCTGGTGATGGTGGATGGCCTCCCCTTCCGCTCCTGCGTGACCCCTGTGGCCGAAGGGATGGACATCCGGACCAAGCTCCCGGCACACCTAATTCCCCGGCGAATTGTCCATGGGCCCTTAGGCCACTCCGTAGGTGGCAAGGCCACGCCCTGGTGGCTTAAGTCCAGGAGCCGCTTCATCGAAGTGGCCATCTGGACTGCGGGCTGTAACCTCCGCTGCCCCCAGTGCCAGAATTACACCACTACCTATGATAGCCAGACGGCTCCTGTAAGTCCGGATGGTGCCGCAGAGTTGGTGACATTTGCCCGCAGGAGTTACCAGGTAAACCGCATGGCCATCTCAGGAGGAGAGCCCTCCTTAAATCGACCCTGGCTGATAGGCTATTTTCAGGCCCTAAAAAGGCTGAACCCGGACCCAGAGGCCCGTCTCCATTTAGATTCTAATGGGACCCTCCTTACCAGGGAATACATCGATGAGTTGGTAGGGGTGGGAGTCACGGACATTGGGGTGGAGCCCAAGGGGGTGTATCCTGAGACTTTCATGCGGATTACCGGTATAAAAGATAGAGGCCTGGCTGAGCGCTTTCTCAAGACCTCCTGGGAGGCGGTTTCTTACCTGGTGGAGCAGTATAAGGGAAGGGTATTCGTCGGGGTGGGGCTTCCCTATAATAGGGAACTCATTTCCCTTGACGAAGTTATGGAGTTCGGCGAGAGGCTTGCCCTAATTGATCCCTTTGTCCAGCTCTGCGTCCTGGATTATTTCCCCTCTTTTAAGAGGAGGGGCCTAAAAAGGCCCTCAGTAGATGAGATGCTATCGGTTAAGAAGACCCTTAACGATGCCGGTCTGAAGACCGTCATTGTCCAGACCGAGGCCGGCCACAGAGGCCCATGAGAGGGAGTGTTTATGCCCATCTATGAGTACCAGTGCGAGGCTTGCGGCCGGGTGACCGGTGTCTTTTTCCAGAGCTTTGAAAGCCTTAAGGTCCCAGGGTGCAGGCATTGCGGGGATGCCAGGATGACCAGGATAATGTCCCGCTTTGCCACCATCAAGTCCGAGGAAGACCGCCTGGAATCCATGGCTGACCCAAGCAAGTTTGGGGACCTGGATGAGAGGGACCCAAAGAGCATAGCCCGGTGGGCAAAGAGGATGGGTAAGGAGCTCGGCGAGGACCTGGGGGAGGACTTTGACCAGGCCCTTGAAGGGGCCATGGAAGATGAATACGGCCCTGCGGGCGAGGGAGAGGAGCTGGAGTGAGCCTGGAAGAGATTCGCCAGGAAGCCGAGGCCTTTCTGGAAGAGCTGGTCGAGGAGGAGTATAAAAACAGGGCTGGCTTGAAGACCAAGGCAGGTCTTTCTGTTATCTATGAGAAATACCCTCGCCTTGCATCCCAGTCCCTGTTCTTCGAATTGGAAGGGATGGCCAGGGAAGGGCAAGGGGAGGAGGGGAAGGGGATAGGGTTTCTTAAGGAGTTCATTGCCCAGAATACATTAGACTCAGAGGTTAGAGAAATCACAGATCGCATCTTTACCTGGGAGGCTACTCAATTATTAGAAGGGGAGGGGCGGGCTTTGTCCTTTCGCTCTGCGGAGGTGGAGATTAAAAACCAGGGCCTCCGCCCCATGCGGGAGGCAATAGAAGAGGCTCGGTGCCAGGCCCTGAGGGAGATCAATCCTCTCCTGGCCGATTACTGGAAGCGGGTCCATGAGGGTGCATTGCGTCTTGGGTTTGGCAATTATACCCGGATGTGCCAGGAACACTCCGGCGTTAAGCTATTCCCTTTAAGGGATATGGTGGATGGGCTCCTCAAAGGGACTCAGGATGTTTATGGCGATCTCCTCCGATGGTTCCTCAAAAGAGAGCTAGGTGTTAAGCTAGACCAGGCCCAACGGCATGACCTGGTTTACCTGTTCAGGGCAAAGGGCTATGATAGGGTTTTTTTGCCTACTGCTCTGGTAAATGGGGCTGAGCGGTGCCTAAAGAGGATGCGCCTGGACCCCGAGGCAGGGGGCAGGTTGTCCTGGGACCTGGAGCCAAGAGAGACCAAGGCGGCCAGGGCCTTTGCTGCGTCAATAAGAGTCCCTGAGCGGATAATTCTGGTAGTAAGGCCAGGAGGGGGCTACGATGATTACCTGGCCTTCTTCCATGAGCTGGGGCACGGCCTCCATTATGGGTATACAGACCCCGACCTCCCTTTAGAGTTCCGGCGTCTGGGGGACCCCTCAGTGGCCGAAGTCCATGCCTTCACCCTGGAAGGGCTAGTCCGGGAACGGGGCTGGCTTAGATATTTCCTGGACTTCCCTGATTCTAAAGACTTCCTTCGCCTGGCCTACCTCCATAAGCTCTACTTGGTAAGGCGATATGCGGCAAAGCTCCACTATGAGCTTATCCTTCATGATGGAGGGTCTTTAGAAGAAAAAAGGGGGGTCTATCGAGAGGTCCTCACCAGGGCTACTATGGCCGAGTATCCTGAAGAGCTCTACCTTTATGACGTGGACCCTTATTTCTATACAGGCCGGTACCTCCGGGCTTGGCTCTTTGAGGCCCAGCTAAAAAGGTATCTCTATGAGCATTTTGATGAGGAGTGGTTCAGGAATGACAGGACAGGGCCCTTCCTGAAAGGGCTATGGAGAGATGGCCAGCGCTACACCCTTGAAGAGCTGGCCTCCAACCTGGGTCTGGAGGAATTAAGCATTGATCCCCTTATACAGGAAATAGGTCAATATCTGGGATGAGGTAGAAAAGGCGCCTTTAGCTGTTAGCCCTTAGCCATTGGCCCTTAGCTAAAGGCTAAAAGCTAAGGGCTTAAGATTAATGATGCCCCTCACCGGATCTTTGAAGCCACTGAGAGGCGGGCGAGGGCCCGCTCCAGGGCGGCCTGGGCTCGGGTGAAGTTGATGGTCTCGTCCCCGAAGCGGGAGAGGCGTGCTAAGGCCCGGCCCCGGGCACTCTCCGCTCTCTCTATGTCAATTTCCTCAGCCCGCTCTGCCGTCTCCGCCAGGATAATCACCTTGTCAGGCCTCACCTCGGCATAGCCCCAGTTCACTGCCAGATAGCGTCCCTCCCGACCCTTCCGGTAGTAAAGCTCGCCGATCTTTAGGGTGGAGATGAAGGGGATGTGGCCGGGGAGCACCCCGAAGTAGCCCTCAGACCCCGGGGCCACCAGCTCCTCCACCCATTCACTCACCACTAGACGGTGGGGTGTAACTACTTCTAGAAGAAAAGTATCGTGACTCTTCTCAGCCATTTCCTTTGATGTTAAGCCCTTAGTCCTTAGCTTTTAGCCTTTAGCTAATGGCCAATGGCTAAGGGCTAAAGGCTACTTCCCTGCCTTTATCCTCTCCGCCTTCTCCAGGACTTCGTCAATTGGCCCTACCATATAGAAGGCTTGCTCGGGAAGCTCATCGTGCTTTCCTTCCACGATTTCTTTGAAGCCGCGGATGGTCTCCTTCAAGGGGACATAGCGGCCGGGAGTTCCGGTGAACTCTTCGGCGACGAAGAAGGGTTGGGAGAGAAAGCGCTGGATCTTTCTGGCCCTGGCTACTATTAGCTTGTCCTCGTCGGAGAGCTCGTCCATCCCCAAAATGGCGATGATGTCCTGGAGGTCCTTGTAGCGCTGGAGGACCTTTTGCACCGCCCTCGCTACGGAATAATGCTCCTCCCCCAGGATGCGGGGGTCCAGGATCCTGGAGGTGGAGGCCAGGGGGTCCACTGCCGGGTAGATCCCTAGCTCGACAATCTGACGGGAAAGCACAGTAGTAGCATCAAGATGCGCAAAGGTGGTAGCTGGGGCCGGGTCGGTGATGTCATCGGCAGGGACGTATATGGCCTGCACAGACGTGATGGAGCCCCTCTTGGTAGAGGTGATCCGCTCCTGGAGTTCCCCCATCTCTGTGCCCAGGGTGGGCTGGTAGCCCACGGCTGAAGGCATCCTCCCTAGAAGGGCAGAGACCTCTGAACCTGCTTGGGTGAAGCGAAAGATGTTATCTATGAAGAGGAGCACGTCCTGCCCCTCCTCGTCCCTGAAGTACTCAGCGACAGTGATGCCAGTGAGACCGACCCTGAGTCTTGCCCCAGGCGGCTCGGTCATCTGGCCATATATTAAAGCCGTCTTATCTATGACTTTGGATGCTTTCATCTCCAGCCAGAGGTCGTTTCCCTCCCTAGTCCGCTCCCCCACCCCGCTGAAGACTGAAATACCTCCGTGCTCCATGGCAATGTTCCGGATAAGCTCCATAATGATCACGGTCTTTCCCACCCCCGCACCCCCAAAGAGGCCGGTCTTTCCTCCCTTGGTGTATGGCTCCAGGAGGTCGATGACCTTGATCCCCGTCTCCATCATGCTGACCTTAGTCTCCTGCTCCTCAAAAGGCGGGGCATGGCGGTGGATAGGGTAGCGGAGATCGGACTCCACCGGGCCCAAATGGTCCACCGGCTCTCCAATAATGTTAAGGATCCGGCCCAGGGTGCAGCGGCCTACAGGGACGGCAATGGGCAGACCGGTATCGATGACCTCCATTCCCCGCACCAGGCCTTCGGTGGGGGCCAAGGCCACAGTGCGCACCCGGTTCTCCCCCAGATGCTGGGCAACCTCCAGGGTCAGTTCCCTAGTATAAGAGAAGATATCTTTGTATTCCACGCCCGGGACCTTGATTGCATTATATATGGCGGGCAGATGCCCTACAGGAAACTCCACATCTACTACCGGTCCAATTACCTGCACGATCTTTCCGACGTTCATAGCCGGCCTACCTCCTTCATCTCTTCCTAAGGGCCTCCGCCCCGCCCACAATGTCCAGGAGTTCCTTGGTGATCTTCTCCTGGCGGGCCTTGTTATAGACCAAAGTCAGGGCAGCGATCATATCGGCAGCATTTTGGGTGGCCGCCTCCATGGCGGTCATCCGGGACCCGTGTTCAGCGGCAACGGATTCTAATAGGGCCCGGTATACCTGGACTTCTACATGACGGGGGAGGAGCTGGTCCAGGATGGCCTGGGGTGAGGGCTCGTAAATGAAGTCAATTGGAGCCAGGCCTTCCTCTACCCCTAAGGGCTCTATGGGCAGGAGCTTCTCCACCACTACCCGCTGGATTCCCGCCGATTTGAACTCGTTATAAACCAGATACACCTCATCTAATTCGCCACCCACATAAGCATCGACAATATCTCTACCTATCCGGGCCCCATGGGTGTAGTCTAGCTTGTCAAAGATGTAAGCATATTCAGAGCGGAGAAGATAGGGGCGCCGCCGGAAGAAGTCGCGGGCCTTCCGGCCCACTACTATCAAGGTTACCCGCAATTCCGCCTCTGGTGTGGCCTTCAGGAAGTCCATGGCCTTTCGGAGGATATTGGAATTGAAGGCCCCGCAGAGGCCCTTGTCAGCGGCAATCACCACCAGGCCCTTTCGGTCCCCACCCGCTTTGTGGGTCCCCACCCGCCGGGCCAGGAGGGGATGGGCCTCTGGGCTGGCCCGCAGCGCCAGGCTGGAGAGGACCTCGTGCATCTTCCTGGCATAGGGGCGGGCCTCAACAATGCGCTGCTGGGCCCGGCGCAGCTTGGCGGCCGCTACCATCTTCATGGCCTTGGTGATCTTCTGGGTGCCCTCAACGCTCTTTATTCGCCTTCGGATGTCGCGGAGAGTAGCCATTGCTCCACTGTCTGGAAGTCCAATGTCTAAAGTCGGATATAAATAATTTTGCACTCACATTATCAGACATTGGACGTTGGACTTTGGACAGCTCCTAGCGGGCCTTGAAGGTTGCCTTGAACTCCTTGAGCATTGAATCGATGCGGTTGCGGAGGTCCTCGGTGATTTCCCTCTTCTCTCGTAGGTCCCTCAAAACATCCGGATATTTGGAATCCATGAACTTGTAAAGCCCCCGCTCGAAAGACCTGATGGCCTCCAAAGGGAGATCGTCCACGTAGCCGTTGGTTCCCGCATAGATGACAAGGATCTGTTTCTCGACAGGGAGCGGCTGGAACTGCTCTTGCTTCAGGATCTCCACCATCCGCTCGCCCCGAGCCAGTTGGGCCTGGGTGGCCTTGTCCAGCTCGGTTCCGAATTGGGCGAAGGCTGCCATCTCCCGGTATTGGGCCAGGTCGAGCCTCAGCCTCCCTGCCACCTGCCGCATGGCCCGGATCTGGGCATTCCCACCCACCCGGGAAACGGAGAGACCCACGTTCACGGCAGGGCGGATGCCTGCATAGAAGAGGTCGCTTTCCAGGTAAATCTGTCCATCGGTGATGGAGATGACATTGGTGGGGATATAGGCGGAGACGTCCCCTAGCTGGGTCTCGATAATGGGAATGGCGGTCAAGGAACCTCCCCCCAGCTCATCGTTGAGCTTGGCCGCCCGCTCCAGGAGCCGGGAGTGGAGGTAAAAAATATCGCCCGGATAGGCCTCCCGTCCGGGGGGCCGGCGGAGGAGGAGGGAGAGCTGGCGATAGGCCTGGGCATGCTTGCTGAGGTCATCATAGAAGACCACGGCATGACGTCTCGTGTCCCGGAAGTACTCCCCCATAGCGCATCCGGCATATGGGGCAATGTATTGAAGGGGGGCTGGCTCGGAGGCAGTGGCCGAGACCACGGTGGTATAGTCCATGGCCCCATAGTCTTCGAGGATCTTCACTACCTGGGCCACTGTGGAATTTTTCTGTCCGATGGCTACATAGATGCAGATGACGTCCTCCTTTTTCTGGTTGAGGATAGTATCCACCACTAAAGCGGTCTTCCCTGTCTGGCGGTCACCGATGATGAGCTCCCGCTGACCCCGGCCAATGGGGATCATGGAGTCAATGGCCTTGATCCCGGTTTGCAGCGGTTCCTTCACCGGGCGACGATCCACTACCCCAGGGGCCAGGCGCTCGATAGGGCGGTGTTCCTCGGCCTCAACAGGCCCCTTGCCATCTATGGGATGGCCCAGGGCATTCACCACCCTCCCTACTATGCCCTCACCCACCGGGACCTGGGCGATGCGCCGGGTGCGCTTCACCAGATCGCCCTCCTTAATGAGGGTATCCTCACCCAGGAGCACCGCCCCCACATTGTCCTCTTCCAGATTGAGGACCATCCCATAGACCTCACCGGGGAACTCTAGTAGCTCGGCGGCCATGGCCTTTTCCAGGCCATAGATGCGGGCGATGCCGTCCCCTACCTCAATCACCGTCCCCACTTCGGCCATTTCCACAGCGGCCTCATAGTGCTGGAGCTGCTGGCGAATGATTTCGCTGATCTCTTCGGCCCTTATCTGCATGGCTTCCTCACCCCTTTATAAGTTGTTCCTTCAACCTCTCGAGCTGCCTCTTCAGGCTCCCGTCAAAGACGATACTATCCCCAAGCTGGGTGACCACCCCCCCCAGAAGGGAAGGGTCCTGACGGAGGACGAGATAGACCTCTTTCTTCATAATATCTGAAAGCCGCTTCGTCAGGCTTTCCTGGGCATCTTCGGATAGAGGTGAGGCCGTGGTTACCGTAGCCCGCACCCTCCCCAACCTCTCATCCACCAAATCGCGGTAGAGGCGGCAGATAATCTCTAGCTGGGAGAGGCGGCCTTTCTCCAGCACCAGTTGCAGGAAATCGGCGGTGAGAGGGCTTACACCCGATCTTTCCAAGACCTGGCCGAGTAGGGCCCTTTTTTCTGAAAGGCGGATACTGGGATTTCCAAAGAAGGCTTGAATCTCGGGGTTATCCTTAAGGAAAGAGGCCGGGACCTGGAGTTCCTCCCCCACCTCCAAGAGCTCTCCCCCAGCAGCCGCTGCCTCTACCAGGGCCTTGGCGTAGCGCTTGGCAACAGAGCCGGCGATCACTGGAGGTCCCCCACCTCCCTGATATACTCCTCTACCAAGCGCTGATGGTCCTGGACCTCCAGGCTTCTACGGATGATCTTTTCCGCTACTGCCACCGAGAGGATGGCCACCTCTTCTCTGAGTTGAGCCCTGGCCCGCTTCACATCCTGCTCGATCTCCCCCCGGGCTGCCGCCAGGAACTCCGTGGCCTCCTCCTTGGCGGCCTTAATGAGGCGTTGCCGCTCCTCATAGGCAGCCCTCTCGGCAGCCTCCCTTATGGCCTGGGCCTGCTTCTCTGAGGTCTGGAGCTTGGCGTTGTATTCATCCAGGGCCCTCTGGGCCGCTTCCCTGGTAGCGGACGCTTCTTCCAAGGAGTGTTTGATTCCCTCCTGGCGCTTGGCCAAAAAATCGGTGAGGGGTCGGTAGAGGAACCGGTAAAGGATGGCAATCAAAATAATGAAATTGACCATCTGGAGGAGGAGGGTGAAGTTTAAATTGATAATGCCTGGCCTCTCCTCGGCCCCTGCCTTCTCTGCAGCAAAAAGGGGGGCCGTGGCCAGTAGACCTGCCGAGAAACACAAAACAATCAAAATCACCAGTCCTCTCTTCATTCCCGCAACCCCCCAGTGGCCCCGCTTCTAAGTACTTTCAGTATCTTAAAGCTTGTCCCCAAAAGAGCAAGCCCCCACACATACTAATTTGGGCCGCCAGGAGTCCTAGAACCAGGGCGAAAAAGTTGATTTTCAAGAAAAATATGGCCAAAAAAAGGAGAATCCCCACCACTAGGAAGCGGAATAGAAACCCCTTCCACGGGTATCTGATCCGCCCGCCCCTCCCAGAGTAGAAGACCCTGGTCGTCGCCCTAGCTATCAAGGCGAAATTGGCGAGGCTAATACCCGCCCCTA
The DNA here is from genome assembly GCA_016212365.1 of Candidatus Methylomirabilota bacterium. Classification (GTDB taxonomy): domain Bacteria; phylum Methylomirabilota; class Methylomirabilia; order Methylomirabilales; family JACRGL01; genus JACRGL01. The sequence goes on from JACRGL010000088.1 coordinate 12,002, forward strand.
CCCCAAAACCCAGGGCCCAATCCCCTCTCCCGAGGACCAACGAAAGCCCCACCCCTAACCCGGTCAGGATCAGGGCCAACCGGTAGGTCCTCTTAACAAAAACCTGGGATTCTTTCAAGCCGGACAGGACCTCACTCTCGGGTAGGGCTCCGGAGATTTCCTTTGAAAGGCAATTTAAGCTAGCACGCAAGTTCTTTTTTTGTCAAGCCTTTTTTGAGAAAGGCGGGACTACGGTAATCCTTTTTCCCTTGATTTCCATTAGGGGGTATGTTATATAAAATAATTGAATAGATCTTCGTGCCGTTAGGGGTGCCTCGAGAGATCCGGGGCTGAGAAAAAACCCTTTGAACCTGACCTGGGTAATGCCAGCGGAGGGAAACGGTTGCAATTAAAGCCTGAAACCGTTACCCGAAGCGAGGGTAACGGTTTTTATATTTGATATAAGGAGGTTTGATATGGCGGATGAGCTTATCATTGCGGGGCGGGCCTTTTGCTCCCGCCTCATGGTAGGGACGGGGAAGTTCCCTTCCCCTGAGGTTATGCGGGATGCCCTGGATGCCTCGGGCACGGAGATAGTAACCGTGGCCCTCAGGCGGGTAGACCTGGAGTATCCTGGCCAGGATCTCCTCAGTTTCATTGACCGGAGCCGATACCTCTTGCTGCCTAATACTTCAGGGGCCCGCACGGCAAAGGAGGCTGTGCGTCTTGCCAGACTGGCTAAGGCCGCTGGCCTATCTGACTGGGTCAAGCTCGAGGTAGTCCCGGACCCCCGTTACTTGTTGCCTGATCCGGTGGAGACCCTGAAGGCCGCCGAGGAACTCCTATCCCTGGGATTCGTCGTCCTCCCCTACATAAACGCTGACCCTGTCCTGGCAAAGCGGCTTGAGGCGCTTGGAACAGCCACTGTGATGCCCTTGGGCTCCCCCATCGGCTCTAACCGGGGCCTCAAGACCAGGGATGCCATTGCCATTATCATCGAGCAGGCAGAGGTGCCTGTAGTGGTGGATGCGGGGTTGGGCGCACCTTCCCATGCAGCAGAGGCCATGGAAATGGGGGCAGATGCTGTCTTGGTCAACACAGCTATAGCCACTGCTGAAGACCCGGTGAGGATGGCCAGGGCCTTCCGCCTCGGGGTAGAGGCAGGAAGGGAGGCCTTTCTTGCTGGCCGGGCCCCTGTCAAGGAGAGGGCAGAGGCCTCAAGTCCCCTCACCGGCTTCCTGGAGACCATCTCATGAGCTTTGTTCAGGAGCTGGACCACCTCCCCTTTGAAGAGCTGGAGGCCGCGGCCCTGTCCTCTAATGACGATTCCGTATCCAGGGCCCTTTCCAGGTCCGCCTTAGGCGGACTGGACCTCCATGATTTTGCCGCCCTTATATCTCCAGCGGCAGGAAAGCGCCTGGAGGACCTGGCCAGGGTCGCTCATGCCTTGACGGTCCAGCGCTTTGGCCGAACCATCCAGCTATTTGCCCCCCTCTACGTCTCTAATGAGTGTGTCTCCACGTGTGCTTATTGCGGCTTCAGCCGGCCCAATCAGGTCAGCCGACTTACCCTCTCTCCAAAAGATGTCTTGGAGGAGGCCCGCTTATTATTGGGCCAGGGCTTTCGTCACATCCTCCTTGTCTCTGGCGACCATCCAAAGAAGGTCTCCACCTCCTACCTGGAAGAGGTTATAGGCCTTCTCCACCCCATAGTCCCTTCCATCAGCCTGGAGGTGGCTACCTTTCCCGAGGAGGATTACCGCCGCCTGGCCTCTGCTGGGGTAGAAGGGGTTGTAGTTTATCAGGAGACCTATAAGCGGGATACCTATTCGGCCGTCCATCTCAAAGGGCCGAAGCGGAATTTTCAGTGGCGCCTTGATACCCCTGAGAGGGCAGCCCGGGCAGGGATGAGGCGTATTGGGATAGGGGTCCTGCTGGGGCTTGCAAATTGGATGAGGGATGCCCTAGCCCTTGTGGCCCATGCCCGTTACCTGATGCGGCGGTGCTGGCAGTCCTTCCTCACAGTAAGTGTGCCCAGGTTGAGGCCTGCCGCCGGCGGTTTTGTCCCCCTTCATTCGATAGGGGACCGGGAATTCGTCCAGCTCGTCTGTAGTCTCCGCCTTGCCTTGCCGGAAGCGGGGATTGTCCTTTCTACCCGGGAGAGGCCGGAGTTGAGGGATGGCCTCTTGCGCCTTGGAGTAACCCACATGAGCGCAGGCTCCCGGACCATGCCAGGGGGCTATAAGGGGCAGGTCTATGCGGAGCCCCAGTTTGAGCTGGAAGACCATCGCACCCCTGCCGAGATGGCCGAGAGAGTCCGGGCCCTGGGCTATGACCCTGTATGGAAGGACTGGGAGGCAGTGCTGCATGGCTATGATCATTGCTAATGGGAAACCCTACGATGTCCCCGAGGGGACGGGCCTCCTGAGCTTCCTGGAGAACCTGAACCTGAAGCCTCAATGGGTGGTCGTAGAGTTTAACGGGGAGCCTTTAGAGCGGGATCAATACGCCCAGATAACCCTCTCCCAGGGGGACCGCCTGGAGATCGTCCGCGCTGTGGCAGGGGGTTAGTCGGTTGGCCAGTGGGTCAGTTAGTCGGTTGGCCCTATCCTGGGGTCTTTATGTAATTACTGACCGGCATCAGGCCTTAGGGAGGCCCCTTGAAGAGACACTGAGAGAGGCCATTAAAGGTGGGGCAAGGGCCTTCCAGCTCAGGGAGAAAGACCTTAGTGCCAAGGAGCTCTTCGAGCTGGGTAGCCGCCTTCTGAGGGTTACCAGAAAGGAAGGAGCTCTACTCCTAATCAATGACCGGGTAGATGTGGCCTTAGCCTTGGGGGCTGATGGGGTTCACCTGGCCCAATCGAGCCTTCCCCTTGGTAGTGTCCGGTGCCTCCTGCGAAAAGGAATGCAGATAGGGGTATCCTGCCATAACCTGGCCGAGGCCCTAAAGGCCGAAGAAGGCGGTGCCGACTTCATAACCCTGGGCCCAATCTTTCCTACCCCTTCAAAGGCTCGTTATGGCCCCCCCTTAGGACCAGGGATTATCACCGAAGTCCGCAAGAAGGTCTCTATTCCCATCTTTGCCCTTGGGGGGATAAAGGCTTCCAATGTGGCCGAAGTCATGGCATCCGGGGCCGATGGAGTAGCCGTCATATCGGCTGTAATGGGGGCCGGGGATGTAGCCCAGGCGGTTGGTGAACTATTAATAGCAGTAAGGGCCAAATAGTGAATGGTGATTAGTGAATGGTAAATATAGATGGTGCAATGAAATAGGTTGAGGCTGAGTAAACGCAGGTTGAGAGGGCTCAACCTTAGCCTGAAAATTTTGATGGTGCAAGGTCTTTTATTGACGATTCACCATTCACGATTCACGGTTTTTTGAATGGACTTAAGCCTTTACGTCATCACGGATAGCCGGCTCTTTCAGGGCCGATCCCACATAGAGATAGCCAGGGCAGCCATAGCAGGGGGTGCTACGGCCATCCAGTTCCGGGAAAAAGGGATGAGCACCCGGCAAATGATAGATATCGCCCGGGAAATCCGGGCCTTAACCCTGGGGACAGGGGTAACATATATTGTCAATGATAGGGTGGATGTGGCGTTGGGCGTGGATGCCGATGGTGTCCATGTGGGCCAGGACGATATGCCTGCCTCCTTGGCAAGAAGGCTTATAGGGAAGGAAAGGATTCTAGGGGTATCGGCGTCCAACCTGGAAGAGGCCCTGAAGGCAGAGAGGGAAGGGGCGGATTATATAGGGGTAGGGTCCATTTATTCCACGGCGAGTAAACCTGATGCAGGATTACCCGTGGGATTAGGGGTCCTTGCCGAGATAGCCCGCCGGGTCTCCATTCCTGTTATTGCCATTGGGGGTATAAAGGAGGAGAATGTGGGGGAGGTGATTAAGGGAGGGGCAAGGGGGGTGGCGGTGATCTCCGCTGTTGTCTTGGCCCCTGATATGGAAGAGGCTACCAGGAGGCTCCGCCAGAGGATCGAGGAGGCCAGGGGCAATGCGCGTCAGTGATATCGGCGAGTTTGGCCTGATAAAGAGGCTTGCAGAGATGCTCCCCTGCAAAGGGGACCCGGTAGTGGTAGGCATTGGCGATGATGTGGCCGTTTTAAAACCTTCAAGTAAATATTTTCTGGCCACATGTGACATCCAGGTAGAGGGAATCCACTTTTACAGGGAAAGGATTAGCCCAAAGCAATTAGGCCGAAAGGTGGTGGCCATCAACTTGAGTGACATCGCCGCGATGGGGGGAATTCCATTGTATATCCTGGTCTCCCTGGGCCTTCCCGAGGACACGGAGGTGAAATACGTGGACTCCCTTTATGAGGGTATCCATGAAGAGGCCAGCCGTTTCAGTGTAGCCATCGTGGGTGGCAATCTCTCCAGGTCAATCGGTGGTCTTATAATTGATATTTTTCTTATAGGGGAGGTGGAGCCAGAAAATCTTGTCCTTCGTTCCCGGGCCAGGCCTGGTGATAGGGTCCTGGTGACAGGGCAGCTAGGGGCATCGGCAGCAGGCCTACACCTGATTCAGAACCCCGGCCTCGAAATTCCGAAATCCCTGGCAGAGAAAGTAAAAAAGGCCCACTTTAAGCCCACCCCTAGAATTCCAGAGGGACGGGTGATTGCCTTATCAAAGATAGCTACTTCCATGATTGACCTGAGTGACGGCTTGGCGAGCGACCTCAGCCGGATATGCGAGGCGAGCAGGGTAGGCGCAATGATTCAGGCGGAGCATCTGCCTATATCCGAGGCGGCCATAGCCGTGGCCGAACTCATTGGAAAGGCCCCCCTGGACCTGGCCCTCTATGGTGGCGAGGACTATGAACTCCTCTTCACGGCACCCCCGAATAAGGCTGATGCCCTGGCGCTAAAGGTCTATAAAGAGACGGGAACATCCGTAGCATCCATTGGAGAAATCACCCCTAATGTCGATGAGAGAAAGGTTGTTTATAAAGACGGAAGGGTGGCACCATTAGGGGCAATGGGGTGGAACCATTTCCGAATGGGTTGCATATACTCTTCTCAATAAGGAGGAAAAAGAATGGTAGAGACAGGGACGGTTAAGTTAAAGCGGGGTCTGGCGGAGATGCTCAAGGGCGGGGTCATTATGGACGTGACTACCGCCGAGCAGGCAAAGATCGCAGAAGTGGCAGGGGCTGTGGCCGTTATGGCACTGGAGAGGGTTCCTGCGGACATAAGGGCGGAAGGGGGGGTGGCCAGGATGGCCGACCCGGCCCGGATCCAGGAGATCATTGCGACCGTGACCATTCCGGTGATGGCCAAGGTCCGGATAGGCCACTTTGTAGAAGCCCAGATCCTGGAGGCCTTAGGGGTGGACTTCATTGACGAGAGCGAGGTCCTCACCCCTGCCGATGAGGCCTATCACATCAATAAGCATGCCTTTAAGGTCCCCTTTGTGTGCGGGGCCAGGGACCTGGGAGAGGCCCTCAGGAGGATAGGGGAAGGGGCTGCCATGGTCCGGACCAAAGGAGAGGCGGGAACGGGAAATGTGGTAGAGGCCGTGCGCCATATGAGGCTCATAATGGACGGAATCAGGAGGATTCAGGTCCTCCCTGAAGAGGAGCTCATGGCCGAGGCCAAAAACCTGGGCGCGCCCTACGAGCTGGTCCTGGAAGTGAGGAGGCTAGGGAAGCTCCCTGTGGTGAACTTTGCCGCTGGAGGCATTGCTACCCCTGCCGATGCGGCCCTGATGATGCAGCTAGGGGTTGATGGGGTCTTTGTTGGGTCAGGGATCTTCAAATCCAAGGACCCAGCTACCCGGGCCAGGGCCATAGTGGAGGCCACAACCTATTACAATGACCCATCAATCCTGGCCAGGGTATCCACCGGCCTTGGGGAGCCCATGAGGGGGATAGATGTAAGGAAGCTGGAGGAGGAAGACCTGCTCCAGGTTAG
>JACRGL010000087.1 GCA_016212365.1 Candidatus Methylomirabilota bacterium
ACGCACCCTTCGGGTGCTCGCAATGACAGCTCGAATAAGGGATTGCGCAGTGAATCGATCAATTTAGGCACCATTTACTATAATTCCAAGAGGTCCGAGTTCCAGAACCATCACCCTTGCAATAATGATTACAGATGCCCCGTGATAGGCAAGGGCTTTTGCACAGGCTGCTCCTATCCCTCTGCTTGCCCCTGTTACAAGGGCTACCTTATCTTTAAGCCCAAGCTCCATGGCTACCTCCCACCTTTTTTACTTACTTAGCTTTAAGCCTATCTCTGCAAGCCTTTTACCAAAGGCTCGGCAAAATGGGGTCAGGTCTAGACATTGGACATAAAGAGGGTTGGATTTGATCCCCAATTTTTGAAAAATAGGGACACATCCCATTTCATTTCATTTTTCTTTTCCTACTTCGACCTGCCTTTGGGTGAAGAAAAAACGGGAAACGTTGTAGATCCGCCCCAGGCGGATGCTAAACCCTTACGAAACTCGCATGCCAGGTGGGACCCTACAATCCCGTGCCTTCTTCCAGCCTCCTGAGGATGTCCCAGAAGGCCCCTCGATAGCCCTTTTTAATGGCCTGGACCAGGGTGCTGTTCTCATTATAGTTATAGTTCCCCTCTATCTCCCCTTTTGCCGCAAAGAAGAACCTCTTGTCTCCTCCAATAAGGTCTTTTACATAGTCTTCGGCCCCTTCCCCCAGCTCTGCCGAGACATAGAAGATTGGCTCTAGGAAATCCTTGTTCCCCTCAATACGCCCCCGCAGGTTCCTGTTTGCTGATGTTACCCCTTCCCTCAGGACCTGCCTTCCCAGCGCGGTGCCCCGGTAAAGCCGGACTCCAAAGCTAACGCCTATCCGGGAGGGGTCAAGCCCCTTCATGAGCTCGACGGTCTCTTTTAAGGTCTCTCTGGTTTCGCCAGGTCCCCCTAACAAGAGATCAAACATGAAGGAAAAGCTGTAGCGGCGGCACCGATTTGCAATTTCCCTTACATCCCGGGAAGTAAAATCCCTGCCTAACCTCCGGAGCATCCCGTCGTTTCCATGGTCCACACCGAAGTCAATTCCCACGCAGCCCGCCCTCCTCATAAGGAGGGCCAGCTCCTCCGAAAAAGGCACCGGCGAGCAATAGGCATACCAGCGGATCTTATCGCCTAGCCCCCGCCCTATAATCTCTTGACATATAGCCAAGGCGTGGCCTTCCGGGATGTTAAACTCGCTATCGCAGGTGTGGAAATGGTCAATCCCCTGCTTCAGGAGGTTTTCCAACTCATCGGCCACATCTTTTGGGGGCCGCAGTCTAATTTTTCTCCCCTTGCTGACAGGGTCGGCACAGTATACGCATTTCCTGTCGCATCCCCTCTTCGATTCAAAGCCCGCCATTCCCCCTTCCAGGAAATAGCGGAGGTTATCAATGGCCCCCCTGCGGGAGAGGGAGAACCGTTTTAAATTCAGATATCGAGGGGGATTCAACTGGAGGCCTTTTGGTGTGCTGAAGACTAAGCCCGGGATGCCGCTAAACTCCTCCCCATTAAAAATATGCTGAAGGAGAAGGGGCAAGGCCTCCTCCCCTTCCCCTTTAATGCCAAAATCCACCCCGCAGTACTCCATTATCTCGCAGGGCATAAGGGAGAACCCCACCCCTCCCATTATTATAGGGCCATCTGTCCTTGCCCTGACGCTTTTGATAACCTCTTTTACCTGGGGGAGAAAGGAGTCCTGACTGGCATAGTAGGAGTCATCAATATTTCTAAGGGTAACAGCTACAGCACCTACAGAGTTTTTCTGGAAGTAACCAGAGATGGCCTCTTCTGTATTTTCGGCAAAGGCCAGGTCCAGGATTTCCACCCGAAAGCCCGACCCTTCCAGGGCCTGGGCCACGTAGTCCAGGCCCAAAGGGGCAACCACAGGCCGCATGCGATTCGTATTGATTAGAAGGACCCTTTCACCGGCCATCTAAGCTCCAGGAAAGGTGGGTCTGCTCAGGAAATGGTAAAGGTGGCTCGGACAATTACAATCGGAGGAACCGAATCCCTTGGCCACCACCTCTGCCCCTTCTTTTTGCGAAATGGCCAAGTTCAAGCCACATTCGCCGCCGGGGCAGGGGGGGTAGGTTTTGATGTTTACTATCTGGAGGTCTTTCTTGGATTCGAGGTGGATTAAGAGGATGTAAAGGCCCGAGTCATTATTCCCCTTTTTCATGCTTGAGACTTGGGGCCCTTAGAGGCTTTTTCTCTCCTTGCCCGGTATTCCCGGCGCCAATCCCCGAGCATCTCCAGCAAGAGGAGGGCCGCCCCTATGACGATGGCAGTGTCAGCCAGGTTAAAAGCAGGCCAGTGGTATTGATATAGATGAAAATCGAGGAAGTCTACCACTCTGCCCAGGCGCAGCCGGTCAATCAAGTTGCCTGCGGCCCCGCCCAGGATGAAGGCTAGGGCGAAAGTGGGATAGATCCCACCCTTGGCGTATTTGTGATGGTAAATGAGGATGAGGAGGATAGCTAGCAGCGAAATCCCGATAAAGAAAGGGTTTCTGAGGGCAGCCCCGCTGCCGGCCAGAAATCCGAAGGCCGCCCCTGGATTCAAGACGTAGGTGATATCGAAGAAGCCCTGGACAACCGGGATCGTTTGGTGGAGGGTAAAGGTTCGCTGGATGATCAGCTTAGAGAGCTGATCAAGGAAGAGGATTGTTAGGGCAACGGCGTATAGTAGCATGGCCTTTCGTAGGGGCCGAACTCGGGGCACCCGCCAATGGCGGGTCGGGCCCTATTTGGTCATTTGGTCTATTTGGTCTGTCCGGTCTATCTGGACGAAACAGACGAAATAGACGAGATGACGAAATAGACCATATGGACGAGATAGAGGGACGCCCGCCCCTA
>JACRGL010000090.1 GCA_016212365.1 Candidatus Methylomirabilota bacterium
AGGCAGCCATAATCCCCGGTGGGGCCCTCACCTTCCTTCGGGGCCTTAGGGCCCTGCTCCAGATTGAAGGGGAGGGCAAAAGCCGGGCAGAAAGTAGATAGTCGGCCGTAGCGTCGCACCTAGTGTGCGATGATAGTCGGCCGTAGCGTCGCACCTAGTGTGCATCGTAGTTGTATTCCTTTTCCAACATCTCAATGAATCCTTTGTCCGTTTCCATGCAGGATTGAATGTGCATAATTATTGGTTCCCACGATGTAGTTTATGAAAAAAACCATTCCTCGTCAACTGCCCTTTTACTTTTCTCTTGACAGGGGGGGTTCAATCCCGGAATATCGCTTCGATTATCAAGAAGGTAAGGGAGGACGGCCAATGTATCCAGGAGACCTTAAATATAGCAAGGAGCACACCTGGATAAAGGTAGAAGGAGAGCGGGGCCGGGTGGGTATCACCTACTTTGCCCAGGCCGAGTTAGGGGATGTGGTCTTCGTGGAGCTTCCCCCGGTGGGCCGGCGTCTGCGGCAGCTAGAGCCCTTTGGGGTGGTAGAATCGGTAAAGGCGGTCTCCGACCTTTACTCTCCGGTAAGCGGCGAAGTCTTGGAGGTAAACACCCTATTAGAGAGCCAGCCGGAGCTCGTGAACAGTAATCCTTACGGTAGTGGATGGATAGTGGTTCTCAAGATCCAGGGCCCTCAAGAGCTTGAAAATCTATTATCGGCCGGGGATTACCAGGGCTATGTGGAGCTGGGGAGGGCTGAGCATCAAAATAAAACGACTTATTAAATTTTACTTGACAGGGGGAAGTGGATTCTGATAAAAGACTATTCAAAGCTTTGGAGTCCTGTCTTCAAGGTCGTGGTGTTAGGGTTAGTAACAAGTTGATGGAACCAGGTTTGTAAGGGAGGGGGTGGTGCCCACGGGGAATATTGTGGGTTTTAAGGGAGGGTGTTCTAATATTTTACGCGGGCAGCGTTAAGGAGGTGTGGATATGCAGGAAGAGAGATTGCCTAATAGGTGGCTATTTGTGGTAGCGGCCCTGATCATGCAGATATGCCTGGGGAACCTTTATACCTGGAGCATCTTCCGGACCCCGCTGATGAAGATGTGGGGTTGGACCGTCGCTCAGGCGACCATGCCTTTCACACTTTCCATCGTGTTCTTTGCGGTTGGCATGATCTTTGCCGGCCGCTGGCAGGATAAGGCAGGTCCGAAGATCGTAGGGATCACCGGGGGCATCATCCTGGGTGTGGGTTTCCTCCTGGCAAGCCAGATTGGGACGAGCCTGCCGGGCCTCTACCTTGCTTACGGCATCCTGGGTGGCCTGGGTGTAGGCTTCGCCTATGTGACCCCTATCGCCACCTGCGTGAAGTGGTTCCCTGATATGCGGGGGACCATCGTCGGGTTGGCGGTATTAGGATTCGGCGCAGGGTCCATGATCGGTGCCCCGCTGGGGACGTACCTGATCCCGAAGATCGGGGTTTATGGGACCTTCGCTGCCTTCGGGGTTGCCTTTGGCGTTCTCGTGTCATTGGGTGGTTCCATGCTCAAGAACCCGCCGGCCGGCTATAGGCCCGCAGGCTGGACGCCGCCTGCCCCCGCACCAGGCGTGAAGGTGGTGAAGTACGATTACAAACCAGGAGAGATGACAGGGACCCTCCAGTTCTATCTCCTCTGGTTCGTTTACCTCATGTGGGCAAGCGTAGGCCTAATGGCCATTTCTCAGGCGGTGCCCATGGGCCAGGAGCTGGCTAAGCTCACCCCAGGGGTTGCGGCAGGTGCCCTGGGGACCATGGCCATCTTTAATGGCCTGGGCAGACCGGCCTTCGGCGCTCTCTCGGACAAGACCGGGAGGAACTGGGCGACGGTTATTGCTTTTGTCGTCTATATGGTGGCATTGCTGGTCGTGCTGAGGCAGGCTAACACCTTCGCCATGTATGCCATTGGCATTAGCATGATTGGGTTCTCCTACGGGGGCTGTTTGGCCATCATGCCATCCTTCACCGCCGACTACTTCGGGACCAAGAGCCTGGGGATTAACTACGGCTTGGTCTTCACGGCGTGGGGTGCGTCAGGCGTCCTGGGACCCATCATCGGGTCGCAAATCCGGACAGGATATGGGAGTTTTCTCCCGGCCTTCCCGGTCCTCGCGGCAATGTGTGTCCTCGGGATCATCGTGGTCCTTATCACCAAGGCACCGGCCCCTAAGGAGGAAGTGGCCAAGGCTTAGGGAGGTCTGCCGACTGTAGGTCCATTAAAGGACAGGGAATTAGAAAGCGGAGAGACCAGAGAGGCTGGTTTCTCCGCTTTATTTTTTATTTTCCTTGAAAAACAGAAATAAATGTTTTAAATTTATACTGGGATTTGAAAGAGGCAGCAATGATAGCAACCCATTTTGGACCCCTCCTTGCCACCCTTTATGACCATGCCCGGGCGTATGGTTATGCCCCCTTGTCCGGTATAAGCGAGGAGACCATAGCGGCAGCGTTTCTGGGATTAATCCTGGCGATCCTCCTATTGATCTATGAAAGATGGGGGCGGTTTATAAAATAGCGGGCATTGAGGGCGATGGAGAAGGTCCTTTGCACCAACCGCAAGGCCAGGCACGACTACCACATAGAGGAGACCCTGGAGGCGGGGATAGCCTTGCAGGGGACCGAGGTAAAATCCCTGAGGGCCGGCAAGGCCAACCTCAAGGACAGTTACGCAGGCCTTGAGGGGGGCGAGGTCTACTTATATAACTGCCACATCAGCCCTTATGAGGCGGCAAGCCGCTTTAACCACGAACCCCTGAGGACCCGCAAGCTCCTCCTCCACCGCCGGGAGATACAGCGCCTCGTGGGCAAGGTCCAGGAAAAGGGCTTGACACTCGTGCCCCTGAGCATGTATCTTGAAAAAGGAAAGGTCAAAGTAGAGCTGGCCCTGGCCAGGGGCAAGAAGCTATATGATAAAAGGGAGGACTTGAGGAGAAGGGCTGCCGAGCGAGAGGTAGAGCAGGCCTTTAGGGAAAGGCAGCAGAGGCAGTGATCAGGTGTCAGAGGTCAGGGGTCAGTTGAGAAAGGGATTTATCTGATCCCTGAAGACTGATGACTGGCTACTTAGAAAGGGGGCGCAACGGTTTCGACGGGGACAGGGTTGGTAAAGGCTGCATGCCGAGGTCCCGTTGGCTCGTAAAACAAACGGGAAAAAAGCAACTGCCGACCGCGAGTTGGCTCTAGCCGCTTAAGGCGGTAACGCTTAACCTGCCTTGCCCGTTGGGCAGGATTAGGCGTCAGAAAGACGGGCTAGCCAGCTTCTTTAGCTCTGGAGAGGTTGGCGAAACTTAAAGGGCTTGTCCTTCAGGGACCCTGCCTGTGGGGGCTATGAGGGGCGAGATTCAATACACAGGTTAAGCATGTAGAGGCCTTTATGGGCCCGTCTTCGGACGCGGGTTCGACTCCCGCCGCCTCCACCAGGACTTATGAAATTGGGACTCAGGATTCTGAGCCCCAATTTTTATTTTTAACTATTTGACAAAAGCGCAGTAAGTAGCTACTATACCTGGGATGCGGGCCACCTTAGCTGAAATAGCATGGTCAGCCTTGGGTTGCTTCCTCAGCCTCGGAGTAGTAGCATACCTAAGCGGCCACTATAAGCTTCCCTTGCTGGTGCCCTCCTTTGGGTCCTCGGCCATTATGATCTATGCCTTGAGCAGCATCCCTATGGCCCAGCCCAAAAGCGTGATCGGGGGCCAGGTGATTTGTGCTATTTCCGGTGTCCTCTCTTTTAAGATTTTAGGCAATTCCTGGTTTTCTATCGCCCTGGGCCTTAGCCTGGCCGTTATTCTAATGTTAGTTACCAAAACCCTGCATCCCCCAGGGGGTGGGACGGTCCTGATAGCCGTTTTGACTGGCCAGGGTTACTCCTTCATTCTCGCCCCTGTCGCAGTCGGGGCCATGGTTTTGGTCTTGATCGGCCTGGTGGTCAACAACATAGCCCCTAACAGGAGCTATCCCCAGTACTGGTTTTAGGAGGGCCTGAATGTTTGAGAGAATCCTACTAAAATGGCTGAGGAGATCCAGGCGGATCTCATTGTTATTGGCTTCCACAGTAAACGGAGCGTCTGAAAAGACATTAAAGCAATAAAAAGGGGATAGCCATGGGGGTAAGATACTATGGTCTGAGTCTGTTTCTCATTTTAACATTCATGAGCTCCCAGGCCTTGGCTTTAAATGTCAGGGTCCGGGAGGTCAGGAGGTCTAGTCTGGACCGGGAGGTGATCTTCATCTATGAAGTGGAAAACGCCTCCGTAGATCGGGTCCGCTTCCACCGGGTAGAGGCCCACTTCCTCGATGAAAAGGGACGCCGGGTCGAGCTCCTCCGGCCCCACCTAGACCTGAACCCCATGAGGCCGGGAGATGTCGCCTTCCTAAGGATGAAGGCGGGGACTGATGTCTTGCCTTTAACGGCTGAGATCCGTCTCCGATTTTATGCCTACGAAGACCCATCCGTTCCTGTTCTTCAGCCCCCGATAAAGACCCTCGATTTCGAATTTCCAGCAAAAGGGGGTCAAGGGCCTGCACCTCGACAGGGTGCAGGGGTAGGCCTTAAATTGAGGGGCCTAGGCCTCGTGGAAAGTCCCACCAACCCCAGGGTTCTGCTCCTCTACGCTCTCCGCAATGATGGGACTGAAACCCTCCAACATATCACCCTCGAGTTCCGCTACCTGGCTTACGATAGGCTGCTGGATATCCATACCCATCCTCCCCTTTCCTATCCCCTAAAGAGGGGGGAGGAGGCCTACGTCCATGTGTGGATCTCTAAAGAAAAGGCCTCCATGATAAAACGGACGGAGGTCAGGGCCATTTACTTTGAACAGGGGGATTCCTCTCCCCTATATGTCCGAAGAGAAGTGGACCTGAGCCCCGAAAAGGCCGGGGCCGGACGGGATGGGGATCAGGGTTTTAGGGAAATCAGGTGGGAGAGTCCCAGCGATTTGTAGTTACCCGCCTTGGCGGGCGTATCAGGCATAAACCATGGGGTAATTAAATGGCGAAATTGACCTTCTTTGGCGGGGTAAGTGAGATTGGGGGAAACAAGATCCTATTGGAGGACGGGAGAACAAGGATATTTTTAGACTTTGGCAAGAACTTCGAAAAGGAAAGGCTTTACTTTGATGAGCCCTTTCTTAGCCCCAGGGAGGAAAAGCACCTCCTGGCATTAGGGATATTGCCTCCCATCAAAGGCGTTTATAAAAGGGATCCAGAGGTCCCGGACCTGGAAGGCATCCTTATCAGCCATCCCCACAGCGACCATATGGACTATATCCGGTATGTAAAGGACGATGTCCCCATACACTGCGGGGAAACGACGAAGAATGTTATCCTCGCCCGGGAACTAAGCGGCCGGACCCACAGCACCAATTATGAAATCGCCAAGGCAACTAAATCAGAAGGAGTAAGAATACACAAGTCCTTTTCAACCTATAGGACTGGGGGGAGGGTGAGGATAGGTGCCATCGAATTAGAGCCCATCCATGTGGATCATTCGGTCCCTGGCTCCTACGGCTTTATCATCCAGACCTCCGCCGGTGATATCGTGTATACCGGAGATTTTCGCCGACACGGGACCAGGCCGGACATGACCCAGGACTTCGTCGAGAGGGCAAAGGAATCTAAGCCCAAGGCCCTTATCGTCGAAGGGACCAACATTGTTAATGCCCGGGTCTCTAGTGAAGAAGAGGTAAAGGGCAAGATCCACCACGTGGTCTCAAAAACCCCCCATCTTGTAATGGCGGGCTTTTCGCCTGTTGATGTGGACAGGCTCCGCACTTTTTACAGTGTGGCCATAGAGAATGGGAGAAAACTGGCCATCTCTATGAAACAGGCCGTCCTGGTCAAGCTATTGCAAGAGGATAGAGGGATCGAGCTGTTTCCCTTGGATGACCCGAATATCTTGGTTTTTCGGAGGGAGAGGAAGACCGAATACGAGTGGGAAAAGTTGATTTCCAGGACACCCATCACCAGCGCAGAGGTGCAGGGGATGCAGGACGAGCTCATCCTGGTTGCCTCTTTTTATGACATGAACGAGACAGTGGGGATCAACCCCAAACCGGGAAGTGTGTATATCCTCTCCCAGAGTGAGCCCTTTAACGAGGAGATGGAGATAGACTTCGAAAAGCTCCTGAACTGGCTGGAGCTGTATGGCATCCCATTGTATAACATTCATGCATCAGGCCATGCCAGTCCTCATGACCTCAAAGAAGCTGTGGCCGAGATAGGGCCGGAAAAAGTCTTTCTGGTCCATACCGAGAGGCCCCTCCTCTACCGGCGATTCCTTCAGGACCTCGGCATTAGAGAAATCGTCTGCCCTGAGCTGGGAAAGGAATACCATATTTAAGGGGCTTAGAAGTAGCAAATCTTTAGGGGCTGAGAAATAGAATCCTAAAGGGATAGGTTTCTCCTACTGGATTGGATTAGAACACTTTACATTAAAAACCCTCCCCCTTGACGGGGGAGGGTGAGGGTGGGGGTGAACTGAAAAAAGCCTTAAAGACCCCCTCCTCTTAATCCCCTCCCACCAGGGGAGGGGAGAGAAGGGAAGAGTTATCAGCAGCATAGATAACTGGTTTACAGTATAACCCCCCTAACGGTTTGCTATTTACAAGGAGTTTAGATCGGTTGACCAATGCCTATAGACCTTAGCTGTTCTATGCTTGGCCCTTCCCGAAGGCAGCACGGGGCAATAGAGCCATCCACCACGACCGTAGGCACGGAGTTGATTCTATAACCCCTTGCCCCTTCCAGGGCCTCTTCTGTGGCAAATCCTGGCCGAAGGTCATGGATGATGACCTCACAACTGGGGCAGGCCAGCTCCTTTACCAGCCGGATGGCCTCCTCACACAGGTGACAACCACCCGTGAAGACCTCCACTTTTCTCAACTGGGTCATAGGTTTTCACCTCCTCAATTTTCCTTTTAAGCTGCCTTTCCAAAAACTCTAAAACCCTTATCTGATGTAGGGGCTTGATTTATCAAGCCCGTTATTTCCGGGTGTCATAAATGCCACCCCTACATCCTTTTATTGTCGGGTTCAATGAATTGAACCCCTACATTTCGGGTCGGATAAATCCGACCCTACTACATTTATTTTTTTTGAAAATATTGAGGACTCTTTACCCTGATATTGCCATCGCTATTGCCGCATTTCC
>JACRGL010000092.1 GCA_016212365.1 Candidatus Methylomirabilota bacterium
CATGGCTTATAGCAAAGTTAACGCTAGTTCTGCGACTATGACCTCCAATCGCACCCCCAAGGATGTCTCCCTTTTCAGCGGGATGTGTGCCACCTGTATCGAGGGATGCACTGGGCTCTGCGAAGTAGGAAAGTCCGCTTTCCGGTCGAGCGAGGTCATCTACCCCCAGCCGTTCGGGCCCATTACCGCTGCCTCCCAAAAGGATTATCCCGTAGATTGGTCGCATTTTAACATTCATGGTACTGCCGTTGGGGCCTACGGCATTAAGGCGGATAGTGACATGGCCACCTTCCCCAATGTCAATATAGAGGCCAAGATCTGCCGGGGCAAGGGCATCAAGTTGAAGATGCCAATAATTATCCCCGGCCTGGGTTCTACGGATGTAGCAAAAAGGAACTGGGATGGATTGGGGATTGGCGCCGCCATATCCGGGATTGCCTTGACTATCGGCGAGAATGTCTGCGGTATGGACGTGAATTCGGAGATCAAAAAAGGCCGAGTAGTGAAGGCCCCTGATCTCATGGAGAGGGTAAAGCTATACAGGGGTTGGCAGGACGGATATGGGGAGGTCATCCTCCAAGCCAATGTGGAAGATACCCGCTTGGGTGTCCACGAATATGGTCTCGAAAAATTAGGGATTGAGGCAGTAGAATTGAAATGGGGCCAGGGAGCCAAGACCATCGGGGGGGAGGTGAAGATCAACGACTTGGCAAAGGCCCAGCTCCTCAAGAAGAGGGGTTACATTGTATTGCCGGATCCCGAAGACCCAACGGTCATTAGTGCCTTCCGCCTGGGGGCCTTTAAGGAATTCGAGCGCCATTCCCGGGTAGGAATGGTAAACGAAGAGGAGTTCTGTAAGAGGGTGGAAGAACTGCGGGCCTTAGGGGCCAAATATGTCTTTCTCAAGACTGGGGCCTATAGGCCGGCGGATTTAGCGCGGGCCCTGAAATTCTCCTCCCTTGCAAAGATCGATTTTCTCACGGTGGATGGGGCGGGCGGTGGAACGGGAATGAGCCCCTGGAGGATGATGAATGAATGGGGTATCCCAACGGTCTACATCGAGTCCCTCCTTTACAATTATGCAAAGAGGCTTGCTGAGAAAGGGGCCTACATCCCTGATATAGCCGTAGCCGGGGGCTTTATTCTTGAGGACCAGATATTTAAGGGGCTGGCCCTTGGGGCCCCTTATATTAAGGCCATTGGCATGGCCCGGGGTCCCATTGCTGCGGTAATGGTGGCTAAGACCTTGGGCCGCTTTATCGCAGATGAGAACGTCCCTACCTCCATACAGAAATATGGCAAGACCGTGGATGAGATCTTTGTTACGGCAGCGGAGCTGAAGAAGAAATACGGGAGGGACTTTGCCGATATCCCCGTCTCTGCTATTGGCCTCTATTCCTATGCCAAGAGGCTGGCTCAGGGCCTACAGCAGCTGATGGCCGGGGCCAGGAAATTTGCCTTGAGATACATTACCCGGGACGATATTTGCACCTTGACCAGAGATGCAGCAGAGGTGAGCGGGATTACCTACGTCATGGACGTAGATAGGGAGGAAGTAGAGAAGATCCTGAGCTAATCCATACCTGACAACCACAGAGGCTGTCCCTACATTTTTTAAAGAGCTCTATGACCCATTTATTCCAAAAAGACATCTCTGCCTGCGGGCTGGTTGGCTTCATCAATAAGAAGGGCCAACGCCTCTCGGGGGAGGTCATTATAAAGGCCATCGCCTGCATGCGGGAGCGGGGAAATGGCCTGGGAGGTGGTTTTGCCGCCTATGGCATCTACCCGGAGTTCCCCGACTGCTATGCCTTCCACCTCATGTACGATGAGCTAGGGGCCCAGGACCTTACCGAGGATTATCTCACCCAGTGTTATCTCATAATTAAGGAGGAAAAGATCCCCACCCGCCCGGTCAAGGGGATCAATTCCGCCCCGCTCCTCAAGCGTTACTTTGTTAAGCCTAGGAGGGAGAGGCTTTACGACGATTTCGAGGAGCTCGATCCAGACGATTTTGTGGTGGCCACGGTAATGAAGATCAACGACGGAATTAAAGGGGCCTATGTATTTTCCAGCGGAAAGAACATGGGGGCCTTTAAGGGGGTGGGGAATGCTGACGATATAGGCCGCTTTTACCGTCTGGAGGAGTATGAAGGCTATATATGGACCGCCCATCACCGCTTTCCCACTAATACTCCGGGCTGGTGGGGGGGTGCCCACCCCTTCACCCTGCTCGACTGGTCCATTGTCCATAACGGGGAGATCTCCTCCTATGGGATCAACAAGCGCTATCTGGAGATGTATGGTTATAAGTGCACCTTGTATACGGACACCGAGGTCATTGCCTATCTCTTCGACTTATTGATTCGCCGCCACGGCCTCTCGCCAGAAATGGCCTGCCATGCCCTGGCCCCTGCCTTCTGGAAGGACATAGACCGCATGCCTGAAGAGGAGCGGTCCGCCTTAGGCGGACTCCGGACGCTCCGTATGGTCTACGGTAGCGCTGTCCTGAATGGACCCTTCGCCGTGTTGTTCGGGCATAAGCGGGGCCTCATTGGCTTCAACGACCGGATAAAGCTTAGGCCCCTAGTGGCAGCTACCCAAGGGGACCTTGTTTACATGGCCTCGGAGGAGTCAGCGATCCGGGCTATCGCCCCTAAGTTAGAAAAAGTATGGGCCCCTAAGGCAGGGGAGCCCCTTATCGTGGAACTCGACCCGGGGGTGGAGCCGGAAGGGGATAAGTGAAGCATGATACTCGATGCGACATGCAGGATGCATGATACTCCATGCGAGATGCAGGATGCAGGATTGGACTTTGGACATTGGACATAGGACAATTTTGACATGATCATCGATGCTAATGGCCTTTATTACCGGGAGCTCAACCGGCTGATTCGCGAGGCCGTCGCCGCTGGCGAGACTCGCATCCATCTCT
Organism: Candidatus Methylomirabilota bacterium; assembly: GCA_016212365.1. Classification (GTDB taxonomy): domain Bacteria; phylum Methylomirabilota; class Methylomirabilia; order Methylomirabilales; family JACRGL01; genus JACRGL01. The sequence continues at coordinate 2,936 of JACRGL010000092.1, forward strand.
TCAATGTCAATGGCCAGCGTTACATAGGTGATGGCCTCAAGGGGCGGATTACTATTACCATAGACGGGATTCCCGGACATGACCTGGCCGCCTTTATGAACGGACCTACTATCGTAGTCAATAATAATGCCCAAGATGGGGTGGGAAATACCATGAACGATGGGAAGGTGGTGGTGCGGGGCAACGCCGGGGATGTCCTGGGATACGGGATGCGGGGTGGTAAGCTCTTTGTCCAGGGTGACGTGGGCTACCGGGTGGGCATCCATATGAAATCTTATAAGTCCCAGGTCCCGGTGATCATCGCCGGGGGGGCCGCTGCCGATTTCTTTGGCGAATACATGGCAGGGGGTATCATGGTCCTTCTGGGCCTCAATGGGGCTGAGGGGAATAGACCCGTAGTAGGAGACTATCTGGCCACGGGGATGCACGGGGGAGTCATTTACATCCGGGGCACGGTGGAAGAGCACCAGTTGGGCAAGGAGGTGGGAGTCAAGGAGTTAGAGGAGGAGGACTACAGGGTCCTGAGACCCCTCTTGGAGGAGTATTGTCAGGACCTGGACCTAGATATCGAGGAGGTGTTCCAGGGGGATTTTATCAAGCTCCTCCCGGTGAGCCACAGGCCTTATGGGGCCCTTTATGCCCTGAACCAGAGAAATTTTTAACCCGAATAATGCGGTAATGTGACAAACCATTGATTTCATTATGTAGTTGCTCCATTTATGGGGCGAGGGCGGGGACAGAGCCCCGCCCCTACAGTAGGGGCCGACCTCTGTGTCGGCCCTGTGCCTGATAAATAAGGCCACTACTATGGCCTGCCCTGAGGCGGGCCATATTTTTTGGCGTTGTAGTTTTAACTTGACAGTAAGGCCTGCATGTATAATTATTCAAAATTATCAGCTTTTATCAATGTCCGATGATTTGAAGGCTACATCTTTCCTTTTGCGCCCTTAATGAAGGAGGAGAAATGGAGGAGTTTCATCGGATTAAGCGCCTTCCCCCTTATGTATTTAACATCGTCAATGAGCTTAAGATAAGGGCCAGGGCCCAGGGGGAGGACATCATCGACTTCGGGATGGGAAACCCTGACCAGCCCACTCCGGATCACATTGTGGATAAGCTATGTGAGGCCGTTCGAAACCCTCGAAATCATCGCTATTCTGCCTCGCGGGGAATCACCAAGCTCAGGATGGCCATTGCCGATTGGTATCAGGGGCGCTATGGGGTGGAGCTTGACCCCGAGACTGAGGCCATCGTTACCATAGGCGCTAAGGAGGGGATTTCCCACCTCGCCCTGGCCATAGTTCAGCCGGGGGACGCGGCCCTGGTTCCCAATCCCACTTATCCCATCCATACTTACTCCATCATCATCGCGGGGGGAGACGTGAGGAGCGTCCGCCTGGATCCAAGGGATGACTTCTTTCAGAATCTGCTCCAGGCCTTCCGGGAGAGCTGGCCCCCCCCAAAGCTCCTTATCCTAAGCTTTCCCCATAATCCCACTACTGCCGTGGTAGATCAAGCCTTCTTCGAAAAGGTAGTGGCCTTCGCAGCCGAACACGACCTCATCGTCATTCACGACTTTGCCTATGCCGACCTTACCTTTGACGGCTACCGGGCCCCCAGCTTCCTGGAGGTCCCAGGAGCCAAGGAGGTGGGGGTAGAGTTCTTCACCCTTTCCAAGAGCTACAACATGCCCGGATGGCGTGTGGGCTTCGCCGTGGGAAACGCCAGGATTGTTGGTGCCCTGGCCCGGATCAAGAGTTATTTGGACTACGGGATCTTCCAGCCTATACAGATTGCTTCCATTATTGCCTTAAACGGGGATCAGGGGTGTGTTAAGGAGATCGTGGAGAATTACCGCTCCCGGAGGGATGTATTAGTAGAGGGCTTAAACCGAATCGGCTGGAAGGTAGAGAAACCCAAGGGCACCATGTTCCTTTGGGCCCGGATCCCTGATGAGTACCAACCCATGGGGTCTCTGGAGTTCTCCAAGTTCCTGGTAAAGGAGGCAAAGGTAGCGGTTTCTCCGGGCATCGGCTTTGGCCAGTATGGGGACGGCTATGTCCGCTTTGCCTTAGTGGAGAACGAGCACCGCACCAGGCAGGCCATTCAGGGGATAAAGAGAGTCCTGTGACTGGATATGAGATACGTGATGCCAGATGCAGGATGCAGGATGCAGGATGCCAGATGCAGGATGCCAGATGCAGGATGCAATGAGGTAAAAGATGCTCCTCAAGGCTGTCTTCCTCTCTATCCGCCCTAAGCAGTGGACCAAGAACTTCATCGTCTTCGCCGGGCTCATCTTCTCCGAGAACCTCTTTAACCAGCCGCTATTTTTAAAAACCCTGGCGGCCTTCTTCCTCTTCTGCCTTCTGTCGGGAAGTATCTATATTATTAATGACTTAAGGGATATAGAAGGGGACCGCCTGCATCCTGAAAAAAGGAAACGCCCCATCGCTTCGAGTGAACTCCCCCCCCTTCCAGCTACCATAGCGGCCTCCACCCTTGCCCTGGTCTCCTTGAGCCTCTCCTTTTGGCTCTCCTCCAAGTTCGGCCTGGTGGCCCTGGCCTATTTTCTGCTCCTCATGGCCTACTCCTTTGTCCTTAAGGATCATGTCCTTCTGGATGTAATGGTCCTCTCTTTCGGCTTCCTCCTCCGGGCAGTGGCCGGGGCCCTGGTTATCGACGTTCGGATATCCCCCTGGCTTATAGTCTGTACCCTCCTCTTGGCTATGTTTCTGGCCCTGGCCAAGAGGCGTCACGAATTGGTGGTATTGGGAGACAACGCCGGGCAGGGACGCCCTGTTCTCTCCGAATACAATCCCCTTTTGCTTGACCAGATGATTGCGGTGGTGGCCGCCGCCGCTATTATAGCCTACTCGCTATACTCTATATCTGAGGCCACCGTGGGCAGGTTCAAGACTACTAATCTCAGCCTCACCATTCCATTTGTTATTTACGGTATCTTCCGCTACCTTTACCTGGTCTATCGGAAGGAGCTAGGGGGAAACCCCTCCCGCCTCCTCCTCCATGACCGCCCCCTGTTAATTAATATCCTCCTCTGGATCGGTGCAGTAGTGATCATCATTTACTTCGGCCGATGAGGACCAGGGCCATACTCTCGGAATATTCTGATCGTCTTAAGCACTGGGCCCTGGGGACCTTGACCTTCGGGGCTGCCCTCCTTGTTTATATAAAGACCCTTTCCCCTACGGTAGCAGGGGTGGACTCCGCTGAGTGGCAGCTCATCTCCACCGTCTGGGGGATCCCCCACATCACCGGCTATCCCCTTTACATAATACTGGGGAGGGCCTTCATTGCGCTGCCCTTTGGGACTGTTGCCTACCGGATGAATTTCATGTCGGCCTTCTTCGCGGCCGCGGCCGTCCTCTATGTCTATCTCATAGTGCGCCACCTCTTAAAGGATAACCCTGTGGCTATGACCTCCGCGCTACTCTTTGCCTTCTCAGAGACCCTTTGGTCCCAGGCGGTCATTGCCGAGGTCTATACCTTAAGTGCCTTCTTTCTGGCAGCAGTAATTTACTACCTCCTCTTATGGCGAGACACCAAAAGTTCCAGGTGGTTCTACCTGGCCGTGGGCCTCTATGCCCTCAGCTTTGGCAATCACCTGATGATGATTAACTTCTTGCCCGCTATGGCAGCCTTCGTCCTCATGACAGACTACAAAGCATTTTTTGACTGGCGAAAGGTCCTGGTCACGGCCCTCTTCATTGCCATAGGGGCCTCTCTCTACCTTTATCTCCCAATTCGCTCGGCCCAGAGGCCTATCTTCGACTGGGGCCGGGAATGGGGCTATGTCCCTGAGACCTGGAAAGGCTTTAAGGACTATATCTCAGGGGCCATGTTCAAGCGCCGGATGTTCGCCATCCCCGAGGCCCGCATCCCCGACAGGATAATTATGTACTGGAACTTCCTCAAGGACCAGTTCACCCTAGTGGGGGTAGCGGCCGCCTTACTAGGGGCCTGGGAGTGTTTCAAATCCAACCTCCGCATCCTCGTCTTCTTGGCCCTGGCCTATTTGGGGAACCTGGCCTTTGCCCTCACCTATGATATCTTTGATATTTTCGTTTACTTCATCCCTTCATACCTCATCCTCTCCATCCTGGCTGCATACGCCCTATTGGAGATAAAGCGGGTCCTGGTTTGGGGGCGATCGGACCCTGATGCCGAGATCCTTCAAGAGGGGCGCAGCTTCCTACGGGCTGCTTGGGCGACCCTGGTCTCCCTTCTCCTCTTAGCTCTTCCCATATTTGAGGGACGGATCAACTATTACAAGAACGACCGCTCCAGGGACCATGCCTTACACAATTACGCCCAGGCCTTTTATAAAGGCCTGGACAAGGGGGCGGTGGTTTTACTCACTGGCTGGGAGAAGCAGTGCACGCTCCGCTACTTTCAATATGTAGAGAAGTGGCGGCCTGACGTGCTCCTGGAGTTTGCCTGGAAACCTTACTGGCCGGGGCGAGCTAAGAAATACCTGGACTCCCGGCCTATCTTCTTGAATGATTACGATGCTACTGTGGGAAAGCGCATCTTAGCCAGGCGGGAGGACCTGGGTCCCTCCCTGGCTGAGGTGCTGGGGGCTATTCCTGAGGGGAAGATTGTGCTCCTGGCAGTGGAGGACGATGCATCGCGGAGGCTGAGGGCAGAGGATGTGGCCCAGATCCGAACCCCTGGGGGCAAATTCGATCTCCGGTGGAAGTGGCAGCAGGCCCATGCCCTCATTGGGGTGAAGGGGGCCCCTCCGGGCTCGGTGCCCGAGGGCATGGGGCCGCGGCCCGTCTATCTCCGGGTAAAGAAGGGTCAATATATTGGGAAGACCAAGGTCCCTGCCCCTGTCGATATCAGGGTCTGGAGTGCTGGCTTTGATGCGGGAAACTATGGGGCCATTATAGTGAACGGTAAAAATGTGGCCGTTCAGGGGACAGGATACCACGTTGTGGTTCTTGACCCTAAGACGGGAAAGGTGGAGAAATCGCTGGTGGTCAATACCAACGATCCCCCGGCCCGATACCGGGTGCTGGGCTTATATGAAGACGGGATTCTGCGCCTGGCCAGGGCCGCAGGCCGGCAGGCCGAGCATTATGAGCTTACCGGGGAGACCATCGACCTCTCCAGGGCCGATGCCCGGAGGTTCCTATTGGAAGGCTGGGAGGGCCCTGAGGATTGGGGCAGGTGGGGCCTGGGTGCTGAGTCCCGGCTCCTCGTCCGCCTGCCAGAGGGTCCTCCTTATACCCTGAGCCTGAAAGTTAAGGCTGGGGATGACCTGGGATTTCCCCCCACTGTAAAGGTCTACTTCAACGACCAGCTCTTAGAGGAGCTAGAGATACCTATAACTGGGGATTGGCAGACTTACCGGCTCAAGATCCCTGCTGCCTTAGTGCAGGCTCCGCTAAGCACCCTGCGCTTCGTCTATGGGGGCGGGCCCATTTCGGAGAGGAAGAAGGTCGTGGGGTTTGCCCATATGAAATTTGAGAAGAGCCCTTGATGCGCGATGCGGGATGTGGTGCGGGGGGTGAGCGATGGCCCAATCGCTGGTAGCGGTTCTAAAGACCCGGCCGGAGACGGTGCTGGAGGATTATAAGCGGCTAATGCACCTGGCCGAGTACCAGAGGTACCTCCCCTTGGAGGAGGAGACCCTTATCAAGCTCAACCTCTCCTGGACCAAATTCTTTCCTTCCTGCTCCTCCCCCCCTTGGCAGGTTGAGGGGGTTGTAAGGACCCTCCTAGATGATGGCTATCGGAGGGAGAGGCTCTACCCGGTAGAGAACAAGACAGTGGTTACAGACCCCTTAAAAGGGGCCCAAAATAACAAGTGGCTTCCCGTTTTAGAGAAGTATGGTCTCCCATTCATTCCCCTCCCCCAGGTAGAGTGGGTGACCTATTCCTTTGAAGAGAGGCTCCTGAAGCTTCACGAGATCTTCCCCGAGGGAATCCAGATCCCCAAGATGTTCATCGGGAAAAGTATCCTCCATTTACCCACGTTGAAGACCCATGGCCATTCCATTACTACAGGTGCCGTCAAGAACTCCTTTGGAGGCCTACTTAAAGAGTTCCGGCACTACGCCCATAAGTACATTCACGAGGTCCTGGTGGACCTTTTGATCATGCAGCGGGAGCTCCACCCAGGGATCTTTGCGGTGATGGACGGGACCGTCTGCGGCGATGGGGCCGGTCCCCGGACTATGGTCCCAAAGATAAAGGACTATCTCCTGGCCAGCGCTGATTCTGTGGCCTTGGACGCGGTGGCCGCTAAGATGATGGGCTACGAGCCCTTGGAGATCCCCTATCTCCGAATGGCGGAGGGCTATGGACTGGGGACCGCCGACATTCAAAAGATCGAGGTGGTTGGAGAGGATATTGCCGGAATAGACTTTGGCTTTCGGGCCCGACGGAGCTTGGTGATCTGGGGGGACCAGTTCATCAGGAAGGGCCCTCTCAGGCCTCTAGAAAAGCTCCTCCTTCATCCCCCACTTATGGTCTGGGCCCCCTTCGCCTCCAATCTTTACCACGACTTTCTCTGGTATCCCCTGGTAGGGCGCCCCAGGGTGAGGGAGTTTTTGAGGACGGAGTGGGGAAGGCTCTTCCAGGATTACTGATCGCGGATAAACGCGATCTGTGTCCATCGGGTTTTCATCTGTGTCAATCCTGTCAAAAATAAGGAACAGGCTCCTCCTCTCTCTGGCCCTGGGGGCCTTGGTTTTCCTGGGCCTATCCCTTTACGCCAACATTCAAGAGCTAATGGCAGCCCTTAGGTCCTTTCGCTGGGGCTTCTTCCCTTGGATCCTCTCCCTGGCCCTGGGGAATTACCTCCTCCGCTTCCTAAAGTGGGATTATTACCTGGGGGGCCTATCAATTTCCATTTCTAAGGAGGATAGCCTGGCCATCTTTTTCTCAGGCCTCACCATGTCGGTTACGCCGGGGAAGCTGGGCGAAGTCCTCAAATCCTTCCTTCTCAAAGCCAGGCAGGGAACCCCTATAAGCCTTTCGGCTCCCATTGTGGTGGCGGAGAGACTGACGGATTTCCTTGCAGTAATTGCCCTGGCAAGCCTCGGGGTCTATGCCTTTGGTTATGGAGCCCGGACCTTGGCCATCACTTTAGCCCTTGTCCTCCTGGTTGTGCTGATTCTGGGTTGTCGCCCTGTGTGCCTTAGGCTCCTTAGGCCCTTAGAGGCCTTACCTTTCTTGGGGGGATTTCCTAACCGGCTTGAGGTGGCCTATGAGAGTATAGCAGAGCTGGTCCGGCTTCGCCGACTCTTGGCGGCCACTGCGATTAGTGTCCTTGCTTGGTTTGCGGAGTGTCTGGGCTTCTACATGGTCTTCTTGGGGTTTGGTTTCCCTTCCTCCTGGCTCCAGGCCACATTCATCTATGCCTTCAGCACCCTGGTAGGGGCGCTAACCATGCTGCCCGGGGGCTTGGGGGCCACTGAGGGAAGCATGACCGGCCTCCTTTTGCGCCTTCCCGTGCCCCGGCAGCAAGCGGTGGCCGCCACCCTCCTCATCCGTTTGGCCACCCTCTGGTTTGCGGTACTGGTGGGGGCAGGGGTGCTTATTTTCTATCAGAGGCGCCTTCTTACCAAGGAAGGGTTCCTGGCAACTAAGGACAATTCTATCTAATACGAGAGCAAGGTATTAGGGCTTGTCAAAGGCGGGTATTTGGGTTATAGTAAAAAATGTTACATACACAATTTGTAGTTGCCTGATCGGGGTACCCAAACTTCGTTTGGGTCGGGCAAAAAAGGAACGGGATTTCTATGGAGTGCGATAAATTTCACGAAGAGTGCGGGATTTGTGGGATCTATGGTCATCCCGAGGCGTCGAACATTACTTATCTTGGCCTCTATGCCCTACAGCATCGGGGCCAGGAGAGCGCCGGGATTGCCTCTTCCGATGGGCAGGTGCTGCACCTGGAAAAAGCCATGGGCCTGGTGGCTGACGTCTTCACCAGGGAGCGGCTCAAAAGACTCCCAGGGCAGGCTGCCATCGGTCATGTCCGTTATTCCACTACGGGCTCGAGCCATATAAAGAATGCCCAGCCCATTGTTGTGGGTCATCGCCGAGGTGCAGTGGCTCTGGCCCACAACGGGAACCTTATAAACGCTAACAAGCTCCGGGCGGACCTAGAAGCCCAGGGCTCCCTCTTCAGCTCCACTACCGATAGCGAGGTGATCCTCCATCTCATCGCCCGCTCCACTGCGGGCGACCTCCTGGAGGCTGCTGCAGAGGCCCTCTCCCAGGTGAGGGGCGCTTACTCCCTCCTGGTAATGAGCGAGGAAGAGGTCATCGGCATCCGTGACCCTTATGGCATCCGTCCCCTTTCCCTGGGCCAGTTGAAAGGGTCCTGGGTCCTGGCCTCAGAGTCATGCGCCTTTGACCTGATTGAGGCAAAGTTCCTGCGGGACCTGGAGCCAGGAGAGTTTTTAAGGATCACCAAAGAGGGGGTGTCATCTTATTTCCCCCTTCCCCCGGTCCTGCCTTCCCCCTGTGTCTTTGAATATATTTACTTTTCCCGCCCTGATAGCCTGGTCTTCGGACGGAGCGTTCACCAGGTGAGGAAAGAGCTAGGGCGGAGGCTGGCCCGGGAGCCGGGGGTGGAGGCCGACCTGGTCATCCCCGTTCCTGACTCCGGGATCTCCGCTGCCCTGGGCTATGCCCAGGAGACGGGCCTTCCCTTCGAGTATGGGCTAATCCGCAACCACTACGTTGGGAGGACCTTCATAGAGCCCCAGCAATCCATTCGCCATTTTGGTGTTAAGATTAAGCTCAACGCCATGAGGGAGGTCCTGGAGGGGAAGCGGGTGGTGGTGGTCGATGATTCCATCGTCCGGGGGACTACCAGCCGTAAGATCGTAGCCATAGTAAGGGGGGCTGGTGCCCGGGAGGTCCATATGCGGATCAGCTCGCCCCCCACCAAGTCCCCTTGTTATTACGGGATAGATACCCCTACCCGGAGGGAGCTCATTGCCGCCACTCACCAGGTGGAAGAGATCTGTAAACACATCCAGGCCGATACCTTAGGCTATATAAGCCTCCGGGGCCTCCGAGCGTCGGTGGGTAAAGAGGAGGGTTTCTGCATGGCCTGCTTTACCGGGGATTATCCCATCGAGTTTCCCCGTGAGGATAGGGCCCAGCTGGTGCTCTTCGAGAAGTGTTAAGGTAAAAAGGACCCGAGTATGCCTGTTCCCACCGACCCCCATGAGCGTGCAAAGAGGCTGGCGCGCCTGATAATGGCTGACCTAATCCTTTATAACCAAGATAGGATAGTCCAGGGGATAAAGGAAGACAACCTCTTCGAACTCCTTGGGTCAGAGCTCGAGGTGGCAAGGAAGTATTACGAGAGGAACGTGGATCCCCAGGTGGTCCGGGAGGCCAATTATTTCAACGAGGCCGTTGTGGATATCCTGGTAAAGGGCCGAGGTAACATCCCCTCCAAGATATGGTGAGGTAGACCGGCAATTCCCCAATTCGTCCACCCTTCCTTTAAGAGATCTCTGAAAAATATCCATTAAAAACAAGGGCATTAAATTCTTCTTGCATCCTTTTTCACTTTCAGATATAACTAGTCCGCGTCTTAGACCGAAGCATTTTTCCGTTCGCCTTAGGCGAACTCGACGGGTGACGGGCTGGTGTCCGGACTGGACCTCAGATCCAGTTTAGGGGTGCTGCAACACCAAAAGCTATTTTCATAAGGAGGGTAAAATGCCAAGTATCTTTTGGATTGTGCCTGTTGCCGGGATAATTACTGTACTCTTTGCTACTTATCTGGCAAATGATGTCCTGCGTCGTGACCCTGGGACACCAAGAATGAAAGAAATTGGCGACATGATTTTTGAAGGTGCCTGGGCATTCCTTAGACGCCAATACGGGACAATTGGGATGTTAGCAATAGTGGTGGCAATTATCATTGGAGTACTGGTGGGTGTTCTGGGTGGAGAAAAGGGTATAGAGGGGATGTCTCCCTTTGGAATTGCCTGGAGAACAGCCGTTGCCTTTCTGGTTGGTGCCTTCTGTTCAGCGGTTTCCGGGTTTATTGGGATGTATATCGCGGTAAAGTCTAACGTCCGCTGTGCTAGTGCTGCTCAGCGCAGTTTGAGAGAAGCCATTACTGTTGCCTTGCGGGGTGGTGCTGTTTCTGGCTTCCTTATCACTGCTCTAAGCCTCCTCGGGGTGACTGCCATTTACTTCGCCTTCGGTGGCGCTACTAGACCAGACATCGCTCCTCACTTAATTGTCGGTTTTGGTTTTGGCGCCAGTTTTGTCGCCCTCTTTGCCCAGCTTGGTGGTGGTATTTATACCAAAGCTGCTGATATGGGTGCTGACCTGGTGGGTAAAGTAGAGGC
>JACRGL010000091.1 GCA_016212365.1 Candidatus Methylomirabilota bacterium
AAAGAGGATACCAAAATTCAAGAATGAAGACGAAGAAAGAGAATTCTGGGCAACTCACGACTCGACAAAATTCGTTGATTGGAAAAAGGAGAAGAAAGTTCTGTTACCAAACTTGAAACCATCAATCAAGACAATTTCTCTTCGACTTCCCGAGACAATGCTTGAAGAACTTAAACTCCTTGCGAATAAGAGGGATGTGCCTTATCAATCATTGTTAAAGATATTCTTAGCAGAACGAATCGAGAAAGAATTAAATATATCTAAGGCATAACAAATCACTATTACTGCGGATAAGCGATTGTTTCAGAAGATTGGAAGCCAGCCCGGGGTAATATTTTTGAGGGACTTTTTTAAAATTGGGAATCGAGGATATGAAAAGGGGGCCTGAGTGCTTACTGTTGCCGGGATCCAGATAGCCTGTGGCAAGGATAAACGAGAGAATCTTGAGAAGGCCCTCTATCTAGCGGGGATCGCTGCTGAGCGGGGGGCAAAGGTCATTTGCTTTCCTGAGTGCTTCGGCCTGCCCTGGTTCCCTGCGGTGGCCGATCCCAAAAACTTCCGCTTAGCCGAAAAGGTCCCTGGTGAGACTACAGGGGCCCTCCAGGAATTTGCCAGGAAAAACGAGACGGTAGTAATAGCACCCATCTACGAAGAAGACCTCGATGGGGTATACTATAACACCGCCGTCATTATCGACGCCGATGGCGAGATCCCGGGGAAATACCGCAAAAACCATATCCCCCAGCTCGACAACTACCAGGAGAAATTCTACTTCAAGCCTGGCGATCTAGGGTTCCCCGTTTTTAAAACCAAATACGCTACCATCGGCGTCCAGATCTGCTGGGATAACTTCTTTCCTGAAGGCTCCCGCATCCTGGCTCTGAAAGGGGCAGAGATAATCTTCGCCCCCACCGCCACCTCCATCCTTGCCTCCCACGGGAAGTGGGAAAAGGCCATTGCCGCCAACGCCATAGCGAATGGCCTTTTCGTCTTCCGGGTAAACCGGGTGGGGGCTGAGGAGAAGCTTTCCTTTTATGGGAAGAGCTTCTGCGTCGATCCCAATGGGGACTTCATGGTGGAGCCGGCAGGGGCGGCGGAAGGGGCTATTCTGGCCGATATTGACCTGGAAAGGGTCAAGGCTGTCCGAGAGATCTGGACCTTCCTCCGTGACCGGCGGTCAGGCATTTATGGGGAACTGGTGTAAGGCCCTCCCCTGGATTTATCCAAAGGTTTTGAGCTTCTCGATGAGATTGGGGCTCAGGCCCTTTACAAATTCCAGGACCAGCCTCAGTGTGTCCTCGATATCCCGGATGTGGGCCACCTCTGCCGGGGAGTGGCTGTTCCGCCGGGGGATATAGATCCCGGCAGTGGGGATGCCTGTCCCCGTGGTATGGATACTCGCCGCATCTGTCCAGGTGCGGAAGATATCCAACTGATAAGGGATGCCCTTCTTCTCGGCGAGACCCAGGAGGTGGCGGTGGAGGTTTTTGGAGTATACTGTGCCTACCATTAAGGGCATGACATCCATGGTGCGGATGACCGGGCCGCCTTCTACTTTAGCGGTGGCGCGCTCCCGTCCAGTGGCGGGATCGGCGGCAGGGACGGTGTCGATCACCAGGGCCAGGTCGGGCTGGAGGCGCTGGGCGGCCACCTTAGCCCCCCGGGAGCCGATCTCCTCCTGGACGGTAGCTACCACATATAGGTCGTAATCCAGCTTGGCCCTTCTGAGCCTCTCTAAAAGGCAGATCAGAATAGCGCAGCCTGCCCGGTCGTCTATGGCCGGGCTGGTGAAGAAGCCGTTTCCTAGCTTTTGGAAGTTCCGCTGAAAGACCACAGGATCGCCGATCCTGATCCCCATCCTCTCCACTTGGCGACGGCTCCTTGCCCCCACGTCGATCCAGAGGTCAAAAACCGAAGGGGCCCTCTGGAGTTCCTCAGGGCTTAAGAGGTGGCGGCCCTTAACCCCAATCACCCCAGGATGGTTCCCTCTATCCGAACAAACCAGGACCCGGGTGGCCAGAAGGGCCCGCTCATCGAGGAGCCCGTTGAGGTCAAAATAGATAAAGCCCTCCTCGTGAATATACTTCACCATCATCCCCACTTCATCGGTGTGGGCACATATCATAATGGAGCCGCCCTTGCCTCCTCCCCTGGCCTTACCAATGACGTTTCCCATGGGATCAATGGCCACCTTAGCCCCTAGCCTCTCCATCTGGGCGGCCATCTCATAGGCGATCTCCTGCTCCCGACCGGAGCCGCCCGGGATGCTGGTCAGCCTTTCCAGGAGTTCCCACACTTTTAGATTCCTTCTAACCGCCACAGGTCATCACCCATTTCGCAAATTCGCCCTCGTTGTAGATCACTTCCTCCCAGCATTTCTCGCAGAGGACATTGAAAGATTAACCCCCGACAAGGATTGGGAGAAGCTCCAAGACCTCTCCTTCCCTGGGCTGATAGGATAAGAGCTCCCGCTCCCCCGCTACCACCACTATCCCGAACTCGTGCTCGGGAAGCCCGGCCAGACCTAGAATTTCTCGAACGGTAGCCCCTTTGGGTACCTCTAAGGTTAGGGTTTCTGACTTCTCTGTGTGGTAGCGGCAGAAGCTCCGGGGAAGCTTTACAGTAACCCTCATGGGAGAAGGCCCGGCTCAGACATAAAAGGTTTCTTCCCCCTCGGTGATTCCTAGCTCCGCCAGGCGCCCTGGGGTAGGGCCGCCCTCTCCGTCCCAGCCGCGAATGGTGTAGTATTCTTGCCGCATCTTTTCCAATTCGGCCACAGGCAATGCAGGCATGTCCGGCCTCTTGTTTAAGGTTAAGAGGCGTTGGGGGAGGACGTCGTCCTTTCGGCTCACCTTTAGCTTTACGTTATAAAGCCGCTTCAAATTAAAGATTCGCTCTCCGATCCCCATGAGCTCCTGCCACTGGTAATCCCAGCCGGTCACTTTATGCAAGAATTCTGCCAATCGTTGGGGCCCATAGTCGGCGCGGAGGTAGAACTTGCAGATGCCCAGGGCGTTATATAGGGCCATGAGGTTGTGCATATGGAAGGTGAGTAAGGCCTTGCCGTTGGTTGATAGAGGGGGGAGCTTGCTGTTATAGCCCAGCTCGGGGATGGCTATCCCGCTCTCGATGGCGAAGGTGAGCCCCTCCAGGTGGCAGGCCCCCCTGTTGCCCGTAGCATAGTTCAGGCCGTTGGACCAGAAGACTCGGGGGTCGTGCATGGGGAGTTCGAGTCCTTTCACCTCCATGGCCAGTCCTTCGGCCCCGACCCGGGCGGCGGCGTGACGCACCCCCTCTGCTAGTAAATCCCCCAGCCCTTCCCTCCGGCCGATCCTTTCCACCAGCCCAAGGATGGCATGGCCGTTTCCCCAGCGGAGGTCCAGTCCATCCGCGTCCCCTTGAGATATCAGGCCCTTTTCATAGGCCTCAAGGGCAAAGGCCACGGCGTTCCCCGTGGAGATAGTATCCAGGCCATAGCGGTTACAGAGCTCGTTAATCCTCACGATGCTCTTTATGTCTTCGTTCAGGCACATGGCCCCGAAGGCGCCCAGGGTCTCGTATTCCGGGTTATGGCCGGACACATACCAACCCCCGTGGCCTGGGACCTTGAGGATCTGCCAGCAGTGGATTGGACAGCCTATACAGGAGGTCTGCTTCCCTGGATAAGCCTCCTGCAAGGCCCGGCCCCCTGTCTTGGCCGCCCCTTCCTGAAAACGGCCTGAGAGAAAGTTCTTTACGGGCAGGCCACCCCGTTCCTCGTGAACCTCCAGGCTGGCAGTGGTCCCATATTTTGCGAACCTCCCGAAGACTTGGAGGAGTCTATTCTGTTGCTCGAAAGTCCAGGCCAGGAGCCTCGGGGCATCATGGATCTTCAGACCTTTCAACCCTCGAACGGCAATGGCCTTGAGCCCCTTGCTTCCTAAGACTGCCCCCATCCCAGTGCGGCCTGCAGCCCGGCCATGCTCCCCTTCGAAGATAATTGAAGAGATCTTGACCAATTTCTCGCCGGCAGGCCCGATGCAGGCCACCTTAGCACAAAAATCGGTCTCTCGCCGAATGGCCCGGGCCGTATCGAAGGTATCCTTACCCCATAAATCATCGGCGGGCCTTAGCTCCGCCCTTCCGTCCTGAATCCAAAGGTAAACAGGCCGCTCCGCCTGGCCCCTAATAATAATCCCATCCAAACCGCTGAACTTGAGTTCTGCCCCGAAGGAGCCACCCACTGTGGCCTCCCCCCATATTCCCGTTAAGGGGGAACGGGAGCATACGGAGAGGCGAGTGGCCCCAGGGATCAGGGTTCCGGTGAAAAGGCCTGCAAAGAAGATGACAGGATTATCGGGGTGTAAAGGATCAGGGGCAGGGTGGGCATTATTCAGGAGGATGCGGCCGGCGATGCCACTTCCCCCCAGGTATTTTTGGTAGACCTCGTCGGCAATCCGCCGATGAGAGATCCGCCCGGTGGTGAAATCTACTTCAAGGACCTTGCCAGTATAGCCTAGCCCCACGACAAGCCCCTAGGTCCGAGGCTGGAAGCCTCGGCTGTTCGGAGTAGTTACCGCCTAAGGCAGGAAAGGGGTATTCAACGCCCTCCTAGATACATCAAAAAGACCAGGTAGTCAAGGGAATTGGGCCACTCACCTTAGAAATTATCGCCGGCCTTTCCTCAATTCCCCTTGACAAAAAAGGGGAGGGGTAGTAACTTTCTGTCCACCCAGGGCCTTAGCCCCCAATGCCAGAAGTGAGACCCCGTGGCCACCGTCTTTCCCTTCCGCGGTTTACGTTACAACCCTGAAAAGGTGGGGGACCTTTCCTTGGTGGTGACCCCCCCTTACGACGTCATCTCCCCCGAAGCCCAGGAAAGATACTATCAGCGGCATTCTTATAATGTGATCCGCCTGATCCTGGGGAAGGAGTTTCCTAACGACGACCCTGGCAATAACCGCTACACCCGTGCGGCTGGGGATTTCCAGTCCTGGCAGGAGGAGGGGGTCCTTATCCGGGATGAGAGGCCCTCCATCTATATCTATGAACAGGCCTTCGCCCTCCGAGACGGCCAGAAGAGGCGGCGCAAGGGAATCATCGCTCTGGTCAAGCTGGAAGGCTTCGCCAAAGGGACGGTGCTCCCCCACGAGTGGACCCTCTCCAAGCCCAAATGGGATCGGCTTGAATTGATGCGGGCCTGCTATGCCAACTTTAGCCCCATCTTCTCCTTCTATTCCAGTGGAGGTAAGCTGATTCACCAGGTCCTGAAAGATAAAATGGAGGGGGAGCCGGCCATCGACCTGATGGACGAGGATGGGATAGAGCACCGCCTCTGGCTCCTCCAGGATTTTACCCTGATCCAGGCAGTGGTTAAGGAACTCGCTGATAAGCAGGTCTTCATCGCCGATGGTCACCACCGCTACGAGACGGCCCTAGCCTTTCGAGATGAACTCTGGGTAAAGGACCCTGCCGATCCAGATCGGAAGGGCCAGAAGGCTTATAACTTTGTCATGATGGCCCTGGTGGACATGGAGGACGAGGGGCTCGCTATTCTGCCAACCCACCGGATGGTCCGCAGGCTCCCTGCTTTGGATAAAAGGGCTCTCCTGACCCGGGTGAGCCCCTATTTCGAGGTGGATGTGCGGCCACTCCGCCCTGGCCGGGAGATAGAAGATCTGGAGGTGGTCCTGGCCGAGGTGCGAGACCGAGGCCAAAAGGGCCACGTCTTCGGGATGTATGGGGGAGGCCAGGACTTCTACCTCCTCACTTTAAGGGATGAGAGGGTCCTGGAGCGTCTGATCCAGGCCCCGCGGTCCTTTGCATACAAGCGCCTCGACGTAACCATCCTCCACAGCCTCCTCATCGAGGGCCTCCTGGGCCTTGGCGCTGAAGAGGCGGAGCGGGAGGAGAAGCTCCACTATACTAGGGACGAAGTGGAGGCTTACCTTCAGGTGAGGGAAGGGAAATACCAATTGGCCTTTTTCCTGAATCTCACCAAGCTGGAAGAGGTCCACCAGGTGGCTTCTGCCAGAGAGCGGATGCCGCAAAAGTCCACCTTCTTTTATCCCAAGCTCCTCACGGGGCTGGTCATAAACCCCATCGACCCCGAGGAGACCATTACCCTGTAATGGGATGAATTGCTATCGCCATCCAGAAAGGGCGACGCGGTGCTGCTACCGCTGTGGTCTCCCTATTTGTCCGAATTGCCAGATGCGGGCCTACCATCGGGTCTTCTGTGGCTGGAGGTGCCATCTCCTTTTTCTGGCAGAGGGGCGCCTGAGGGACCTTGCATATCAGGCCCTCCGGAGGGCAATGGGGAAATGGCTCACCCGCCGAGAACCTGAAAGGGCTTGGTTCTATGGCCTGACCCTGGCCGCTGCCTTCTCTTTCTTCCTCCTCCCGCCAAAGGCCCCGCAGGAATATAAGCCCGTATCCCTAAAGTTTCAGGGGGTCGAATCCTCCCCGCGGGTAGAGGATCCGGCACCTCCCATTGCATCTAAGGGCCAGAGGCAACCCCTGACTATCCCCAATATGGGGAAAGGGCGGCTGCGCCTGGTCGAAGATGTCACTAGGGGGAACCCTGCCCGGCGGGAGATGGCCTTAACCTTTGATGGGGGTAGAGAAGCAAACGTTACTGCTGAGATTCTGGATATCCTTAAGGCCCAGGGTGTAAGGAGCACTATCTTCTTGACCGGCGATTACATCCGCCATTACCCTCAAATGGTGCAGCGGATGGTGGAAGGTGGACACGAGATAGGCAATCACACCGATACCCACCCACACCTGACCACTTACGGGATGAACGGCCGCCAGGAGACCCTCCCGGGCATTGATCGGGGCTTCCTCCTCCGCCAGCTCCGCAGTGCGGAGGAGGCCTTCCTTGGCCTCACCGGGAGGCGCATGGCCCCTTACTGGCGGGCCCCCTATGGAGAAGAAAACGCCGAGATAAGAGCCTGGGCGGCCGAGGCAGGCTACCGCCACATCTCTTGGACCCGTGACTTTGGCCGAAGGGAGAGTTTAGACAGCCGGGATTGGGTGACTGATCAGCAATCGCGGATCTACCTGAGTGCAGAGACGGCACGCGACCGCATCCTGAGTTACGGGCAGGGCCGCCGGGAGGGGTCAAATGGGGGGATCGTGCTCATGCATCTCGGCACCCCCCGCTCTAGAGATCGCGTCCACGAGAGGCTACCTGAGATCATCGAGGCCTTGAAAGGGAGAGGCTACCGGCTGGTCACTATCTCAGAGCTTTTGCGAGAGGGTCCCTGAGGTGCCCTAGTTTAGAGTCCCGATGGTGGCGTTCAAGTCCCGCACCAACTGGTCGGGGTCAACGCCGTGGACCTGGGCCCCTTGCTCGACATTGTCATAGGGAGCCGCTGAGCAATCCAGGCAGGCGATACCGTAGTTCTGGAAGACCTGGATTGTTTCAGGATACCGGGTTACCACCTCTTCGATGGTCATCTCCTTGGTGATTTTCACTGCAACTTCCCCCTTCTCATAGTGGCCGTAGTAGTGACGGGCTAGCCTTTGTCCACCCGCCTTCCGAGGACCGGCTGCTCACTTTTTAAGGGCTGGAGGGCCCAGCCGGGATCTACCCAAGAGATAGGTTAGAAGATTTAGTACGAACTTGCTCTCGTCAGGCCAGCCCCCTCTGGAGAGCTCCGCTAAATCGAGAGCGATAGCAAAGACAGTGCCTGCCCGGGTGCCTTTCTCTGCCATCAAAGGGGGAAGCCCCCTTCTGGGATACTGGGCAATCACTGTAGCCCCTGGGGCAGGGTTTGTATCGTTGAAATTGGCGACTACCGGTAAGCCGATCTCCGCCAAGGCGGGATGTCCTGGCTGGAGCGGAACGGGGGCGGCGAATGGATGAATCCGCCAGTCGCCGGGCAAAGGGGTAAGGGGTAAGAGGGCGGCAAGGTCGGTTTCCCTATAGCCTCCGCTTCCGAAGGACTGGCTCCCCCCGGTTATCAGGAGCGAGCCGCCCTTCTCCACAAACTCCACCAGGCCGCTCTGGACCTCAGGGGGGAGACTTGCATAGGAAATGTCACTCAGGATGACCACTGAAACCTCCGTTAGCTTTAGGCCCTTGAGCTCCCCCTGGACTATTGCCCCAGTGGCCCTTTCTACCTCTTCCCTGGGGATATAGGTGTCATTTCCCAAAGAAAGGATGACCTTTGGAGCACTGGCCCATGCAGGTGGTAAGGAAAAGAAGGTCAGGATTGAGAGGACAATGACGGCCCTTTTTATGTAAGTTTTCATATTCTGTCACTCCTGGGTTGGCAGGATACCGGTCACATCTTCGTTTTCTTTAAGAAGAATTTCAATCTGCTCTTTAAGTTTCGGTACCTTATTTTTTATCACATCCCATACAACATCCCATCTTACACCGAAATAATGGTGGATAATTTTATCTCGCATTCCTGCAATCTTTTTCCAGTCAACGTTCTTATATTTCTTTCTAAAATCTGAAGAAAGATTTTTCACTGCTTCACCAATAATTTCAAGACTTCTAGTGCAAGCCCTTTTTAAGACCTCATTTTTCATAAATTCTTCAAATTTTATCTCATCGGTTTCCTTAACCAAAAAATTTATTTCATCAAGGATATGTTTTAGAAATACCTGATTAGATTTCATACCAAACAGCCTCTCTCTCAACATAAGGCTGGATATAGGGGCTTAAACTGCCATCCATAAGCATCGCCATTGATGAAAATTTCATCAGGATTGTAATCGCCAATTGTTTTTATCAATGACTTCTTCGTCCTTTTCAAGGTCAATAGTTCCCTCGCTCCGCTCGGGACAAGCCTTTGTTGCTCTCCAGACAATGACAATTCTGCGATTACCTTTTTCACCTACGCCTCATGACGATCCCAGGTATCTCGGGCGATCCCGACGCCCGTGATTGGGAACGTCCTCTTTGCACTGCGCTCGGCAAGCTTGCAAAAGAATCAAGTCCGCCTCAGGCGGATGAGGGGGGAATGTTTTCTCTTGACAAGCCGCCTCTATTGGCTGTTAGTTAGGCGAAGCGGCTCTGTTCCGTTAAGGGTTTGGTTCAAATAGTCCAAATCCGCCGTGACTAGCACTCGCTGCTCATTTCGAGCGCGCTCTAAGATCGCTGCATCCGAAGCGCGATCTAGTCCCACTTCGAGAGCGTGAACGGCATCATGACCTTGTCGCACAAGCCAGACAGCCAATTCCGGTGACAGCGGCATGTCAATGAG
>JACRGL010000010.1 GCA_016212365.1 Candidatus Methylomirabilota bacterium
ATCCAGAGGCCGATCCAGGTGAGCTCAGTGGCTCGGGCCTTCAGCACATACTTAGCCCTGGGTGCAGGAGCGGGTGGGGGTTGAACCTTAGGCCCTGCAGGGACCACTGCTGCAGGCAGCCCCGGCTGGGAGGCCAGAGAGGGCTGCCTTTCAATTCGGGGGATGAGCCAGGCCCATAGGAAGAGGTAGAGGAGGATCAGGCCACATAGGGTGGCGAGGAGGGAATGCCAGAGGGTCCAGCGGTGGACCTGCTCTATCACAACCCGCGTTTCCTCACCCCTGGATCGGCGGTGGAGCTCCGCCCGGAAGCGAGCATCAAGCTCGCCCGGGTCAAGGCCAAGGAAAGCGGCATAATCACGTAAAAACCCAACCAGG
Organism: Candidatus Methylomirabilota bacterium; assembly: GCA_016212365.1. Taxonomy (GTDB): domain Bacteria; phylum Methylomirabilota; class Methylomirabilia; order Methylomirabilales; family JACRGL01; genus JACRGL01. Next base: position 376 of record JACRGL010000010.1, read on the forward strand.
TATAGTTCGTCGGGGAGCAGCCGGTAATCCTCCTCCTCCAGGGCCCGGAGAAAGGAGAGCTTGATCTTGGTGGCAGATGCCACTTCCTCCAGGCTGAGACCCCTGGACTGCCGCCTTTCCTTCAGAATCTGACCCAAGGTTGGCATGGCCTTATATTCCTTCATATATCAAACCGGTTGGGATGCTACACTTTCTTCTTGGCCGCCGAAAAATAGAGACTGATATCACGGATTTATCCCTCTCCCTCGACGGGAGAGGGTCGGGTGAGGGTGAAAGATCACCCTTTGTTCCCCCTCCCCTAACTCCCCTCCCGCCAGGGGAGGGGAGTTTCTGGGGCTACTACTTTTCAACGTCTATTTTTTGGTGGCCGGGGGACCCTTCACAACAAGCACCGTGGCCGGAGAGGCCTCCACCACCTGCTGAACGACGCTCCCGAAGAACAAATCGCTGAGGCTGGGGCGGCTGTGGGAGCCAAGGATTACCAGGTCGTAGCCTCCTGCCTTAATCTCGGCCAGAATCTCCTCGGCCGGGTCCCCTTTCCGCACCTTCCTGTTTGCATCCAGGCCCAATTGGCCTAGGGCATGGCGAGCCTGGTTTACCACACCTACCCCTGGCCCCGGGTCCCTGAAAAGCTTTTCGATTTTTTTCAGCTCTTCTTCATGGAGCTTCTCATAATGGCGGAGCCTTTCGTCTACCTCAGGGACAACGTGGAGGACAGTCACCTGGGGCTTCATAGATTTAAAGAGATCACCCCCCACCTCTAGAGCCCTATGCGAGAGGGGGGAGCCATCAATACAGAATAGGACCTTCATAACTCCCTCCGTCAGAATCCCACTCTTTAACAACGTCCTTTCTTGACTACGGACATAGGAGAACGGACATCGGACTAATAAAACCCCAGCCACAGTTTTACTGCCAGGCCCAGGTTGGATATTAACAAAGCCACCATGGTAGGAGGGATGGCCAGCTTCATCCACCGCCACCATCCGATCCTGTGGCCATGCTTCTCCATGGAGGCATAGGCCACCACATTTGCCGAGGCCCCGATAGGTGTGCCATTTCCCCCGATGTCCGTCCCCAGGGAAACAGACCATACCATTATGGAGAGGGCAGGGACCCCCACCTGGCCTACCATATCCTTTATAACATAACCCATGCTCATGGCGAAGGGGACGTTATCCACGATGGCCGAGGCTACCCCTGAGAACCACATAAGGGTCGAGATAAGGGCCAGGAAGCGACCCCTGAAGAGATTTGCGATAAAGTCAGCCATCTGCTGGATGACCCCTGTCTTCTCCAGACCCCCTACCACTATGAAGAGGCCTATAAAGAAGAGGAGGACATCGTAATCAATCTTGCGCAATATGGTCTCGGTCCTGTGCCCGCCAAGGATGAGGATGAAGAAGGCGGGGATTAAGGGGGCTAGCGGGGCAGTTAAGGGTATGCCCAGCCTGTTCTCGACCCAGGCATGGGTCACTAGAAAAAAGATGGCCACCCCGAAGGCCGCCAGGCCCATCTTGAAGAGCCAGGGATCCCGGATGGCCTTGGCCGGGTCCATGGCCTCCAGGGCCTCCCTATCCAAATCCTTTGAATATACAAGCCGCTTCCGGCTCAGCCAGTAGGCTACCCCAATAGCGGCAAAAGAGGCGACAACGGCAGTAGGGCCATTATGGATGACGAAGTCATTAAAGCTAAAGCCCAGCATGAGGCCCAGGATGACATTAGGGGGGTCCCCAACCAGGGTGGAGGCACCTCCTATATTGGCCAGGCAGACCTCGGCTACCACCACAGGGATAGCATCAAACTTGAGCAGGCGCGATATCTCATAGGTCAGGGTTGCGAAGAAGAGCATTACGGTGATGCTGTCCATGAAGGCCGCCAAGAAAGCGGTTACTAAGGGAAAGACGAAAAAGATTTTATAAGGGTTATACTCCAGCTTCTTTGCCACCACCAGGGCCATGTAAGTAAAAAATCCGGCGTCTGAGAGGACCGCAATGATAGTAAACATGCCAAAGAGGAGGCCTATCGTCTCCCAGTGGATGTAGGTGGTCACCGCCTCCTTGAGGCTGAGGATATTCAGGATCAAGAGGAGGATAGCCCCCGACATGGCCACGATGGTGCGGTTGATTCTCTCCATCCCGATAAAGACGTAGGTCAGGAGAAAGACCGAAACCGCCATCATCGAGGGGATATTCATATCCAATTCCCCTGGGTCAACAAAGAAAGGAAATCAGGCTGGTATAATTAGACCTCATTCGGCTCTTTCTCCAAGTCCGATAGGGTGGAGGGCTTTAGCCTCGGGCTCTGCCTCCAGGTAAAGGCTGGCAGAAGCCTGCCTCGCCCTGGCCAGTTGGGAGGCCAGCTCCTCCCGGCTGTTTTTGAGCTGGGTCAGGGCACCGGCGAAACGGCCCTCTAGCTCCTTATCCATCCTTTCCAGGGAGTCGGTGATAACCTTCAAGGTGGCGCTCAGGCGGGTGGTGTCCACCTCAGAGGAGAAGCGCAGGATGATCTGGAGCAACGACAGGATGTAGGGCACGGCCTGGGTGTAACCGATGATTATGATCCCCTTCTTATAGGCCTCCACGTGGGCCCGGGTGCAGAGCTCATAGACGGCATCGGGGACGGCCACGATACCCAGCATGATGGTCTTTTCCGGATCCAGGTATCTGACCGCTTCCTCTACCTTTTTGTTTACCTCTCTCTCGATAGCCTCCTGGAGGCGCTTGCGCTGGGCAGGATCCTCGGTTCCCTGAAGCTGCTCCAGCACCGGGAGGGCGGGCCACTTGCTATCTATGGGCAGCACCTTTCCACGAGGAAGGTTAATGGCAAACTCTACCACTCGATTGTTGATGCGGACGTTGGTCTCGCGCAGTTGTGGAGGGAGGAGGGAGAGGGCCTCGCTTAAAATATTCTCTCCGGCGGCGCCCCTGGACTTGGTCCCGGCAATGATAGCCTCCAGGCGCTTTAAAACCTCAGAGGCCTCGCGCTGAATCCTCTCCCGCACCTCCTCCGCCGATTTCATCTGGGCAATAATCTCCCGGGTCTGGGTTATCTCCTGGCGGAGATTGGTCTGGGCCGTGGCAAGATTGGTCTGAAGGGAGTCCTGAACCTGGGCAAGGCTCTGGACCAGGGAAGCTTGGGCCTGAATAGTGCTAGAAACCAGGCCGGTTAGCTCCCCCACCTTCTCACCGAGATCGGCCAGGCCCTTCTGGAAGTTGGTGGCCAGCGCCTCAATGAGCCTGGCGCTATCCAGCCGGGGCCGGAGGAGAATAATAACAAGCAAGCCCGCTATGGTTGCCAGCAATACGGCCATTAAGATATAGATCGGTGGGATCATGGTTGCTCTCCTGCCACCGCCACGGTTGGAAAACCCTGGCTACGATGTATATACTAATAGTTTATCATTTCACGGCGCATCTTTCTGCCCGCTCTAGCACTTCGTTTATCCTCGGTGCGTTGCCTGAGAAGAAGAGAAGCTCCCCTCTAAGTTCAGAGAAGTCCTCTACGGAACACACAAGCTTCTTAGAGACAGCAATAACTATATCGTTGCGTTCAGCCCGGCACAATTTTTCCATTTTTCTTTGCAGGTACTGGGGGGTCCAGAAACCCACGATCTCCAGCAAAGCGCGCCTACCATCCTTGTGAGTGAGGCTAAAATCGGGGATGAGGACCGATCCCTTGAGGTCTATTATCTCGTCCTCCCGCCGGAGGACCCAATCCCTCTTCTTCGAGCGGCCGAAACTCTTCTCGAACTTGATGGCAAAGCCTTCCTCCCAACGGCTGTCAAATTCTCTTTCTTCCTGATAATGGGTCTTCAAGCCGGAGAGGTGGTTCAGCCTCAAACACCCCTCAAAGCCGTATCCAGACAGATCGATATCCGCTTCCAGATGCCATCGAGGGCATAAAAGCAAGGCTGGCAGGACTCTGGCCATTTCCAAGCCATAGAGGATGGTATGACGAAAGATGGAATACCGGCCATCTATCTTTACCAAATATCCCCCTGCATGGGCTGGGGAAATAGTGTGCATGAGCCTACGATTTTTAATGAATTTGAAGATGGTCTTGTAATGGCTCGCCACATAAAACCGCATCTCTTTAGCATAATATAAGATTCCCTGGGCCAGGGCCAGATTGTAGCGATGGAGAAGCCTCTCCGGATCTATATTGGCATCAAACTCCACCAGAATCTGGTTCTCCTCCAAGTCGGTATACATGGCCGCCTGGACCTCGTCCATCGTCAGAGAAAATTCGCGCGCTGCTTGTTCTAGAACCCCATGGCGAGTGGTCCGATAAACCAGGTCGGGCTCTGCCACTATTGGATAGCTTCGAGCAGCCAGGGAATAAATGCACCGTCTGAGGACAAGAGGGTCCACCGGAGAGACCTTGACAAAACGGGCCCTCTGGTTCTCCTCTAGTAGCTCTGCCAATCCCCTAACGATCTTATAGTCAGTTTTATATGATTCATAGGCCCGAAGGGACGATTCCACCTCTCCCCGCTTTCTTCCCTGGTGGGATGCATAGAGGGCGATTAAATGGCGGGCCATAGAGAGGTACTCAGGATCTAAGGGGTCGATAAAGGCGGGCTTCACCTCTCGGCCTTTAAAATAGAAGCGCAGATTCTTGCTGGAGATCATCCTTTACCATTGTGGCGGCCTTCGATAGACCCGGCACTAAAAGGCCGCGATACGCCTCGACCTGCCTCCTCCGCCAGGATATAGTCCTTTCCAGGGTGTTTCGAGTAATGATCTCATAGAGCACCGCAAATTTCCCTTTCTTCCGGCGGAGGATCCGCCCCAGGCGCTGAATGTGCTTTCTCTGGCTGGCATCACCTCCAAAGATGATAGCTACACTGGCTCCCGGCACATCGATCCCCTCGTTCAGGACGTCGGAGGCCACCATGGCCCTATACTCGCCTGAGGCGAAGCGATCTAGAATCTCCTTCCGTTCCAAGGCCTTGGTCTGATGGGTTATGGCCGGGACGAGAAACTCCCGGGAGATGCGATATACAGAGGCATTATCCCTGGTAAAAATCAGAGTTTGCTCCACGGCATGACGTCTGAGCAGTTCCCCCAGCTTAAACATCTTATTTTGCGCCCCTGCCACTATCTCCAGCATTCGGCCCCGGGCCAGGCCGGCTTGCCGCGCCTCCGGGTCCTGGCCATGCAGCTTTATGAACTTATCCCAATCGAGGTAAGGGTTAAGCTTATTCTTCCTTAGGAAGGCGAAGTAAATCTGGGACTGGCTCTCGTATTCCTGGCGCTCCTCCGGTGTAAGCTCAACCCGGATCAGGACGGTATCATAGTCAGAAAGCTGGACCCCGCGCAGCCCGCTCACTGTGCGCCGGTAAACCACCCTTCCTAGTAGCTCTCCGAGGAGGCGGTGGGCGCCGTCCTCCCGCTCATAAGTGGCTGTCAGTCCTAGCCGGAAGGGGGCAATGGTCATCTCAGGGATGTGGCTGAACTGCTGGGTAGGGAGGTTATGGACCTCGTCAAAGACCAGGAGACCGAAGCGGTTGCCATAACGCTTGCAGACCTGGCGATAAGCGCTCTCGTAAGTAGTTACTGTAATGTCCTTAACTTGGTGCTCGCCGCCGCCCAGGATGCCTACCTCTATGGAGAAGGCCCTCGCCAGATGGCGGTACCATTGGTGCATCAGGGCAATGGTGGGGGCCACCACCAGGGTACTGCGCGATGTCGCCTCGATGGCCTTGAGGGCTACGTAGGTCTTCCCTGCTCCAGTAGGTAGGATTACCGTTCCGCGCCCACCGGCCTCCAGCCAGCACTCCAGGGCCTCTATTTGATAATCATAGGGCCTGAACTCCTCATTGAGACTCAGCCTTAGGTTCAGGTCTTTGTTATAGGATTGGGCGCAATCCTGGAACGGGATCCCCCGTCTGGAGAAAAAGGTCACCAATTCCAGATAACGATAGGCCGGCGCTACCCACTCTCCAGTGCGGGGGTCCTGGCGGACAAAGGGGGCCAACTCAAGGCCCTCTAGGCCCTCCAAGATTAAGACACCAGCATCGAATTTGAGGATTACCGATTCCATCTTGTCTCAAAACTAAAAACCATGAAGGGTCAAGGCCATCATTATTGCACCTTTAGGCTCCGCATGCGGTTAATGGCGGCGGCGAGCTCAAAGACCCGTGGCCTTGCCAGGTTTCCAGCTTTATAGGGAACCAGTATATCCAAACCTCCCCTATCCAAGTCCGCCATCAGTAAATCCAGGCCCTCCTTTAATGAGAGGCCCCGCCTTGCATAATTGCTGGCATAATAGAATATGGCCTCTCCGATAGCCCTGGTCTGGCTCAGGTCAACGAGCTGTTCCACGGCAGAAAGGTCAATGGCTGTAGTCCCGAAGAGGATGGCCTTAAGGCCCTTAGCGTCTATCTTTACATCCCTGCTACCCCTACTTGGATCAAAGCTCTCGGGGAGAGGACGGCGGGAGGGGATTTCACCGAAAACCTCTCCACCCTCAGGCCTACGCCTGCCTGGAAGGGCCTTGAGGATTTCCCGGACCTGCCTGGTCACATGCCTCGGATGGTATTCCTCCATCAAGATGACAGTATCCGCAATCTCAAAATAGTCACCGGAACCCCCCATTACCAGAATTGTAGAAACCCCGTGGTCGTGAAAAAGCTGCCTCGCCTTGTCCATGAAAGGGGTGATAGGCTCCTTATCTTTTGAGACGAGCTCCTGCATTCTCTCATCTCTTATCATGAAGTTGGTCGCCGAAGTATCCTCGTCAATCAAAAGGAGCCGGGCCCCTACCTCTAAGGCCTCCATGATGTTCGCGGCCTGGGATGTGGAACCGCTTGCATTCTCAGTAGAGAAGGCCTTTGTCCCCTTACTGTAAGGGAGGTCTCCAATAAATGGTGAAATGTTCACCTTTTCAACGAAACGGCCATCCTCAGCCCTGATCTTTACGGCCTCGGGCAAGGTTACGACCAGCTCCCTACCATCCCCTGGAATGTGGTTATACACTCCCCGCTCTATGGCCCGAAGCAGGGTAGACTTTCCGTGGAAACCTCCCCCTACGATAAGGGTTATCCCCTGGGGAATCCCCATACCTCGAACAAGCCCCTTGTTCGGTAGGTGAAACTCTACTTCCAGGTCTGGCGGGGAATGAAAGGGGACTACCACCTGATCGGCCCCTGGCCTTAAAGGCCTTTCATCCACTCCACTCCGCCTGGGCAGGATGGAGCCATTCCCTATGAAGGCCACCAGTCCCTTCCCCTTGAGCTTAGCCCGCAGGAATTCCTGGTCTTCTATGCTCTCCACGTGCATCTGGACCTTTTTGCCATCATGACTCCTGTAGTAGAGGGCCCGACGCACTATCTCCGGGAGTTCCCCGCATAGCATCTCTTCTGCCTGATGGCCAAGGACTGTCCTTCCCGCTGCAGGGAGGCCCACAACAAAGCGGGCCTCAAGCCATTTCCCTTCGATCAGGACAGCGTTCCTTTCCAGAACCTCCTGGCCACCAGCATCAATGGCTATCAGGCCGCTCCGACCTGTTCCCCTGCGGCCACTGGCTATAGCCGCGATGCCCATGTCAAAGGCCCTGGCCAGGTAGTCCTGAAGGGCAATCCGTCTCACCTTACTGGAATAGAGCTCGGGGGGGAAGCCTGACTCCTCCAGTGGGACCTTAACGGAGAGGCGAGAGGGGCTGGCAAAAGGGTCCCCCTGGACATGGTCAATAGATAGCAGAAATTCCCCGGTCTCGTAGACCCCTTTTATGTCCTGGTAGGCCTTGTAGCCCCGTCCATCAATACGCCTTAATATTTCCTGGAGTTTTGGGATAAAAACGGCCATAAGGTTAAACCTGAATAATACACCCCTTGTGTAGTTGCCTGATTTATCAGGCCCAGGGCCCGACCCGCTAAAAGCGGGTGCCCCGAGTTCGGCCCCTACTGTAGGGGCGGGGCTCTGTCCCCGCCCTCGCCCCATAAATGGGGCAACTACAATGGCTCGATGAATCGAGCATCTACATAATAAAATCAATGGGTTGTCCCATTACCGCGTTAAAGACTCAATAAGCCCAAGAGCTCCTGGAGCCTTCCTATGGTCCCATCGGCTTCTGAGTCCCCTGGAGGAGCTTCATCCCTCCTGAGATGGATGGCCTGCATGCCCGCCCCTTTAGCTCCGCCTACATCAGCCCTTAAATCATCCCCGATATGAATGGAGCAACGAGAAATGGCCCCCATTTTCTCCAGGGTGAGGTGGAAGATCCGGGAATCGGGCTTCCTGATGCGCACCTCATCGGAAAAGGTCAGGACATCAAAATAGTCGAGGAGTCCAAATCGCTTCAGGACTATTCGGAGCATATAGCCCGGCGTCCGGCCTGTATTGGATATGAGACCTATCTGATAGTCTTTTCCTTTGAGCCCTTCCAAGGTCTCGATAGCCCCTTCATTTAATGTTGGCATGGCTCCAAGGATGGGCGAGGCATAGGCTTTCATTAGAACTGCCATGACCTCAGGGGGAAAGGAAGGGAGGTGGTGGTGGTCCAGACAGCCCAGGAATATACCTACCTGTTCCCTGATACTCACATCAATACTCTTCTTCCATATCTCCTGGAGTTTCCTCCCTGATTCTTCATAGGCCTGTTCCATCTCGGCAAGCCCTACTCCTATACCGTGCTGGATTAATATCTCTTGTAACCCCTGGATACGGGCCTCCTTAGCCTTTTGCAAGCCCTCAGGGCTATCCAGAATCAGGGTCTGCCAGAGGTCAAAGGTTATATCCTTAATTGTCATTTCGGACTTCCCAAATGAATCCGCCTCAGACGGACTACAGAAATAAACCGTTTTAAGTTACCACAGATTTCAAACATAAACAACCCTTGGGTAAAAAAATATTCCCCAACATGCTTTGCTTAAGCCCAACCGGGGAATCTAGAAACAAAAACGGGAGACCATGGTCTAGGGTCTCCATTAGGATAGTGCATTTTATCGCAGACTAAACCCTGCGGCTACCAGGCTACCAAGAATTTTACAAATTCACGTATTATTTCGGAATAAAATCCTGAGGTGACAGGACATGGAGGCCCTCGATACGCTGGAAATGCCCAATATTTCGGGTAATAAGGGGAAGGCCATGAGAAAGGCATATCCCAGCGATTAAGGAATCGCCGGGACCTATTTCGCTTCCTTTTCTTTTTAATCGCAGTGCTATCTCTCCTGCGGCCTTCGCTCCCCTCAAGGTTAAGGGAAGACAGAAAATGTCTTCGAAAAGTGCATCCAATTTCTTCCTTAATCCTATCCCCTTTGCCCCAGCCCATAGTTCATAAGCAGTAATGACCGTGGTAAGGCTCAACTCGGCTTCAATCAGATAGGATACTAAACTCACACCCGGTTCTCTATTGTTAAGGAAGTCAATGAGGATATCCGTGTCCAGGATTACTCCA
>JACRGL010000094.1 GCA_016212365.1 Candidatus Methylomirabilota bacterium
ATGCTAAATGTCAATGAATTTATATTGCAAAATAAAAAGAGGTCACGGTCTTTCCGTAACCTCTTGATTTTACTGGAGCGGGAGACGGGAATCGAACCCGCGACGTTCAGCTTGGGAAGCTGACATTCTACCTCTGAATTACTCCCGCCCAAGACCCCTATTAACAAAATCCCATCTTTTTGTCAACGATATTTTATCTAGCCGAGCTTCCTCATCATCATGATGGTGTTGTAAATCCTCCCTTTGGGATCCATGAAGTAGTTGGGGATGATAGCAGCCATCCTGAACCCCAGACCCCTCAGGGTCTGGATGGCCTCCACCTCTTCCTCCGCCAACATGCAGGTGAGGATTTTGAGCTTGGCCTCAGTGGCGATTTCGATAAAGGTCCGGGTAAGGATGGTCCCTAACCCCTTCCCCAAGAAGTCCTGGTGAACCACCACGCGGACTCGGCCTACATGGCGATGGGGACCGGAGGGCCGGCGGTGGAGGGTAGCGTCTGCCACGATCTTTCCCTTTACCTCGGCCAGGACAGGGAGTACCAGGTTGTAGTTAATATTCTTGGCCCAGCCCTCGATAACCCTTTTATCGGTGACATCGTCCCAGAGGAAGCGGCGGGCCCCTTCCGAGAGGCTGTCAAAAAACTCCATCAAGGCATCGGCATCCTGCCTCTCCAAAAGCCGTAAGACGGCCCGGCTCCCGTCCCTCAAGAGGACCTCCTGAGGAAACCTTCCGAAGATCTCCATCTAATCAGGCTCCATCTGGGGGTTTTCCCCTTCTTTGCCGGTAAGAGTCCGGAGGGCGTCTTCTAACTCCTCCACCTTAATATGGGTATTCTTACATGGCCCTTCCGGGCGCTTGTTGGCAATCCCTATGACCGGGATCTTGGGGGCCACATCCCTGATCCCGCTTATCAAGTCCCTCTCGCAGGCTATTCCCACAACAGCCTCAGGCCTGTGTTCCCTCACCAGCTCTCTAGCCTGCTCCCCTCCCCCTGCGGTGTGGATCTGGCACTGGTATTTTCCGCTGAGTTCCAGGGCTATATCCCTCATGGCCTTGGTGAGGCAGCGGGGGATCAGGACAAGGACGCTCTTCCTCTGTCCTCCTCGATAAGAGGCCCGGACAAGGGAGTTGCTGGCCTTAATAAAAGAGCTAGACATCCGATCCCGAGACATCCCAAAGTAGCCTCCAAGCCATATAGCCCAGGAGGCCATGTATCCCAGAAAGGTTTCCATTACCCGGTAGGGAAGGAAATTCCGCCTCTCGGTAAGGATGGATAGCCAGGTGAGGACAAAAAGGGCGAGGACAAGCCCTATAAGGGTGATGAGAACCCGGCCCATGGTCCTTGGTAGCCGGGGATTCCACATAGCCAGGCGGGGAGTAATCAGGTACCAGAGGAATAAGACACCGACCAGGAAGAGGAACAAAGAAATGCTAGAGAAAAGGAGGATGGTGCGTCTCCCCTCCTCTATATCCCCATCATGGTCCGCCAGATCCCCTGACCAATCGACCCACTCATCGCCCAGCTTGCGGTCTTTCAGCCTCTGGTCTGCCATGGCCGACCCTCCACCCTCTAGGTCAAACCGGCTGGGTAAGCTTCTCCTTTCGCCAGGCCCTGGGCAGGGCTGTAAGGCCAAGCCTCGTATCCAGGAGCCTTTCCTTGTTTGAGCCGATCTCCGTCCTTGCGCGGATAAGGCCCGTAAGGATTCCTGCCCTATCAATAGAGTTAACCAGGATAGCCCCTTCCAGGACATCGCCTTTAAAGATCAGTTTCTTGTAATCGTTCTCCCCTGGTCCTCTCCTCATCAAGACTTTATACCCATTAGGCTCAGGGGGCTCGGTAAAGCCTATAGTAATAGTAGTAAGGCCCAGCACGCTCACCGTGTTTTGGGGGAAGCCGCCCTCGTATTCCCTGTCTTCCCCTGCCATATTGAGGCCTGCGATCTTACCCTGGCGGTAGGCAACAGGCCAGAGGGCAATGACCCTCTTCTCCCGAACCAGCATCTCATCCCCTTCGGCCACATCCCCCGCAGCATAAACATCCGGAACACTGGTTCTCATGTGCCTATCCACCAAAATTCCCTGATTAACCCTTATCCCGGAGCCTTCCACCACCTCCTCCACATTTGGCCTTACCCCTACTGCTATAATAAGGAAATCGCAGGGGAGGGTATCCCCGCTGGCAAGGCGGACCCCTTCAACCCGACCATTCCCCAGGGCCTCTACCACCGTTTCGCCCGTGATAATCCCTAAACCCTTTCCCTTCAGGTAAGCCTCAAAGATATATGCACCCTCGGCGTCCAGGATCCGACCCATTATATGGGGGAGGAGCTCCACTATAGTCACATGGACGCCTGCCTCATAAAGACCCTCGGCCGCCTTTACCCCTATGAGGCCACCCCCGACTACCACCGCCCTCTTAACCCTTGGCAGTAAAGCCTTGATTGCCTTAGAGTCATCCCAGGTGGTGCAGGTAAATACCCCCTCCTTATCCAGGCCCTTTATGGGAGGGACTATGGGAGTCCCACCCGTCGCGATGAGCAGGCGGTCGTAGGGATGTTCCGTGCCATCCTCGGTAAGCACAACTCTGTTCTTCGGATTCACAGCCCTCGCCTTGATGCCCAGGTGGACCTGGATCCGGTTCTCCCTGTAAAAATCGGGCCCCCGGTAGGTCAAATCCTCATCCCTGAAAACATCGGCAATATATTCGGTTATTAAGGGGCGGGAATAGGCATAATAGGGCTCCTTGGAGAGGATGGTGATCTCCCCCTCCCTGTCCCTGGGCCGTATGGATTCCACGGCACCAATAGCGGCAGCAGAATTCCCGATGATCAGATAGCGCACTTTCACCGCTCCTCGTAGAAGAGGGCCCGGTTTGGGCAGGCATCCACGCAGGCAGGCATCCTCCTGTCCGGGCAGAGGTCACACTTGCTGATGACCCTCCTCCCGTTTCGGGAGTCCAGCTCAATGGAGCCATAAGGGCAAGCCATAACACACATCCAGCAACCCACGCAGCGCCGCGGATCTACCAGGACTGGCCCATCTCCATTCACCCTATAGAGGGCACCCGTAATGCAGGCCTCAAGGCACTCGGGGTCAATACAGTGGCGACACATAATGGAGAAGGATACAGGCCCCTCCTCCTCTACCCGTGCCCTAGAAAGAGTTCGGGGGCGTTCTTCTTTATAGGCCTTGATAATGTCTTTGGAGAGGGAGTGCTCCACAATGCAGGCCACCTCGCAGAGCTTGCAGCCCATGCACACTTCCTCTCGCGGATATACGCGTTTCATTTATTCTCCAGCATGCTTTATCCCTAATATATTCAACTCCCGATCAGTGAGGTGGAGCCCCCTGAGCCTCTCCCTGTTACCCCTCAGGCTCTCAATGGCATTGATCCCCATGGCACCCATGAAATCCTTTATCTCTAAGGCCCAGCCCCTAAGCAGGTTGTAGAGCCTTTCCGCTGCAATGTCGGGATTGAGCCTCTTGGCCAGGGAGGGTTCATTGGTAGTGATCCCCCAGGGGCACTTGCCGGTATAGCACTTCTGGCAGAGGGTGCAGCCCACCGCCACCATAGCCGCGGTCCCTATGTAAACGGCGTCGGCCCCCAATGCTATTGCCTTCACCACATCGGCGCTGTTTCTAAAACCACCGGCCGCTACTATAGAGGCCTGATGCCGGATCCCCTCATCCCGGAGGCGCTGGTCTACCGAGGCCAGGGCCAGCTCAATGGGGATACCTACATGGTCCCTTATCATGGCAGGCGCTGCGCCCGTGGCACCCCTGAGGCCATCGATGGCCACGATGTCTGCCCCCGCCCTCACGATCCCTGAGGCAATGGCAGCAGAATTGTGGACGGCGGCGATCTTCACGGAGACCGGCTTAGTGTATTCGGTGGCCTCCTTCAAGGCATAGATCAGAAGCCTCAGGTCTTCGATGGAGTAGATATCGTGCTGGGGTGCGGGTGATAGGGCATCGCTCCCCACCGGGATCATCCGGGTGCGGGAGACCTCTGCCGTTACCTTCTCGCCAGGCAGATGGCCTCCGATCCCCGGCTTTGCCCCCTGGCCTATCTTTATCTCTATGGCAGCCGCTACATCCAGGTAATCCTTATTTACTCCGAACCTCCCAGATGCCACCTGAACAATGGTGTGCTTCCCGTATTGGTAGAGGTCAGGGTGGAGCCCCCCCTCTCCTGTGTTCCAGTAAGTCCCTGCCTCTGTAGCTACCCGGGATAAGCCCTCGCAGAAGTTTAGATTTACCGCCCCATAGCTCATGGCGGAGAACATAACTGGGACCTCTAAAGTGAGCTGGGGGTAGAGCTGGGTCTTGAGCCGGGGCTTCCCATCCCTAAACTCAAACTCCACTGCCTCCGGCTTCCGGCCCAGGTAAGTCCTGAGCTCCATGGGCTCCCGCAGAGGGTCAATGGATGGGTTAGTCACCTGGCACGCATCCAGTAGTATGTGGTCAAAATAGATGGGGTAATCCCGGTCGCAGCCTATGCCTGTGAGGATAATGGAGCCGGTCTCTGCCTGCAGATATGCGTTCTTTATGTCCCTCTCCGTCCAGACGGCATGGGGCCTGAACTCGCTGGGATTGAGCCTTATGGTGATGCAACTAGTGGGGCATAGGGCCTTGCAACGGTGGCATCCTGTGCATAAGGCGTGGTCGCTCACGACTGTGTCATCCAGGGCCCGGTAGAAGTTAGCCTCGTAAGGGCACTGGTTCACACAGACCTGGCACTGGATACAGCGATCCTGGTCCCGATCTACTATAAAGTTGCAGAAGGGGTTGCTCCAACGGTCTCCCAAGGCCATTCCTTCAAATCTCCTTTCCACGGGATAAATCCCGTGGCTCTGTCTCCGCATGTGATGCTCCCCTGGTTGAAACCAGGGGTATCTTTTCCATGTCTGGGGTCACGCGTAGGGGCTGACCTCCGGGGCACCGACCTTTGGCGGGTCGGGCCCAAGGGCGGGGACAGGGCCCCTCCCTACACCTTTTGAGGCTTCTCTCTCCTCCAGACTGTAAATGCATCCGCAGTATTTTTGCCGGTAAAGCCCGTGCCTTTTACTCAACTCCAGGCTCCGCTTGAATCCGTCCTTCTTCTTAAAGTCGGCACCAAAGAAGGAAAGGCCATGCCTGGCTGCAACCTCAGCACCCACCCGATTAATGAAAGGGGCCTGCTTATGGGGACTCACTGTGAGAACGGTAGAGAAGGCAGTAAAACCCTCATCGCGGGCGAGGGCTGCCGTCCTTTCCAGCCGCATGCGGATGCAGATCTCGCAACGGGTCCCACCCTCGGGCTCGCCCTCGAAGCCCCTCACCAAGGAGAACCAGTTGACCGGGTCATAATCGCCAAGAAAGAGGGGGAAATCCAGTCCCTCGGCGAGCCTTATCGTCTCCCCAAGTCGGCGGCTATACTCCTCTTCGGGATGGATGTTGGGATTATAGAAGAAGCCAGTCAATCGATAATCCGAGGCCAGCCTCTCAATGACAACGGTGGCATCGGGGGCACAACAAATATGGAGGAGGATTCGGGGGCGACTCAGGCCACTCATTTTTCCCTTTCTATTAAGTCTTATTAAATATCAGAATTGTAAAAATCCGTCAAAATCTTTTTTAGGATTGTCCCTCACCTTGATCCTGGTTTATTGACTATGGAGTTATTTTCGGGTGTCATAAATGCCACCCCTACATTTCAGGTCGGATAAATCCAACCCCTACAATTTTTGCATATTTTTATGTAGGGGCTTGATTTATCAAGCCCGTCATTTTCTCGGGTTCAATGAATTGAACCCCTACATTTCCATATACTAGGCTTTGAGATATTATACAAGGGGGATTTGGATTAACCTTCCTTCCCGTAAACCCTCCCAATGATCCAGTTCATTCGGTCGTAAGTGCCCTGCTGGATCTCCTCCCAGTGCTCGGAGAGGAAACTCCGATAACCCTCTTCCGAAAGCCCTAATCCCTCCTTCTCCAGAATCACCTCCAGGGTCACCAGCCTCTCTACCACCTGGGCCAGCTCCTCCATAACCGTCTTGGAGCTGGCGGCCTCCAGCATCTCCCTAAACTTCTGCTTTACGGCAAAATAAAACTCTTCCCGCTCCTCCATATGGGACCTTCCTCACCAGGTCCTAGGTGGACCCTTCTCCTTTGGTTTCTAAGGCCTTTAAGCCTTGGATCACCTTCTCCGCTATCCTATGGACTAACTGGGCCACTAAGGGCCCACGCCAGATGACCGGGGCATCCTCATCTAAGAGAAAGCCGATGGACATGAGTTCCAAGCCTTCCTGATCTATAGGGATCAGGCTATCCCTTTCCACGGCTGGCCTTTCGTGGATCCCCAGCATAGTGGGGAGGCTGGGACCGTAAATATCGGCATCGAGAAGGCCCACCTTAACCCCTAGCCTCTGCAGTGCCAGGGCCAGGTTCACTGCCACCGTAGACTTCCCTACACCGCCCTTCCCGGAGGCAATGGCGAGGACCTTCTCCACCCCCTCGATGGGTTGCCGCAGGGGAAAGGGCCTAGCGGGCTTAACCCTGGCCGGTGCCCTTGTCCGAACCTCGAAGGCTAGCTCATGGATCCCTGGAAGGGCGGAGAGGGCCTCCCTGACCTTTTTTTCGATCTGAGCGGCCACATCCACTTTGTCAGTAGGGATATCGAGGAGGAGGCTCAGCCGCGGGCCTTCGATCTTGATATCTTTGACGATTCCGAAAGAGACTATGTCCCGGCTAAAGCCAGGATACCTCACCTTCCGAAGGAGATCCAGGACGTCTTTCTCCACAGCCCATCCTTCTACCCGCGGCCCAGATGGCGCCTGGCCTCCTCGGACATCATGTCCGGGTTCCAGGCGGGCTCCCAAACCAGTTCCACCCTGGCCTGGGCTACGCCGGGCAGGGCCTGGATAGTCCGTTCGGCCCCCTTGACGAGGCTCTCGTGCAAGGGACAGCTAGGGGTAGTAAGGGTCATCTTCACCCCTACCTTTCCCCCCTCGATTTGCACATCGTAGATCAAGCCCAGGTCCACGATATTTAGGCCCACTTCGGGATCATAGACCTTCTTCAGGGCCTCCATTACCATCTCCTCGGTAACCACGCCTTCCGCCCCCTTCCTACCTTCGATATGCGGTAACCATATTGTAGATAAAGATAACGGCGCCCAAAAGCACCAGGAACCCAAAGACTCCTACGGCGCGACCATTGTTCACCAAAAAGGCCAGAGATGTCCCGAGGATCCCCAGGTTCATTAGATAAAACTGGGCCATGGCTAGACGCTCATCGAACATATCCTTCATAAGGGGGACCGGCTCAAGGCCCACTTTATGACTATACTTATGAAACCAGGCCAGAAAAGGGACTATCTTATACATCTGCCCCACGATGAAGAGGGAGATCCAGCCCATCAAGCCCAGATAGGCATAGGTGTAGTAGAATTGGAATCCCGTAGGGAGGAGACCCAACGAAGAGAGGATTCCTAGGACCGCCGCTGCCAAGAGGTAAAGGATGGCTGCCCCTGAGTGGTAAAGGGCCACGTCCAGCTTGCGGCGGCGGCTCTTCAAGATCAGATAGGTCTGAACGGCGTAAAGGAGAATAGCCAAGAAAAGGAGGAGAGAGGAAGCCAGGAGCCAGATCCCTTCTCCATCCCCCAGAATGAAGCCAAAAAAGAGGCCCAGGACCCCCAGGTTCCCCACAACGAAGGAGGCCTTGCCTGCCCCTTCACTATATCCATGGGAGAGGGCAAACATGGGCAACAGCTTATAGGATACCCCTACGATCAAGAGGCTCACCCATCCCCAGACGGCGAGATAGACATGGCCCTTTAGGAACCCCAGGACCTGGGGCCCGAGGAACCCTGTCCCTAAGTTTAAAGCCAGGAGCAAGCCTAAGAAGGCGGTGGCAGCGAGATAGAGGAGGGCAGCAACGATATGATAGCCGGTCCAGTCCCAGCGGCGTACCCCCACCAGAGTCATGCCCAAGTTGAGGAGGAATTGGGAGAGGGCCAGGAAGAGGACAAAAGCAAAGAGGGGAGCCCAGGTGAAGCGAAGGGACCAGAGGCTCCCTACAAAGCCGAGGACCCCGACGAGGTAAACCCAAAACTGGACCTGACCCAGCCTTTCGCTCCATAGTGGGACCTCCAGGACCACAGGTATAAGCTGGAACATGGCCCCCATGGCGGTCATGGTGATCCAGCCAAGGGCAGCCAGGTGGGCCAGGGCCATAACCTGACCCTGACGGAAGAAGGAAGAGCTAAAGCCACCCCGTTCTATGACGAACAGGAGGTTAAGAACAAGGAAGGCAGCCAGGGCTGCAAAGAGATAGCAAAAGGGAAGCCTGAGGCTTGGCGCTAGGGCCGTTGCCAGGCTTTCCTGGGATGACCTCAATTTAACGGTTACTCCTTCCCTTTGGGTCCAATGGTCGCCAGCTAAGCAAATTTTCCGTCTGACACAAGGTCCGACGCTACGGTCGCTTCTTCCAAATGGTAATCCGGAAGTGGTCCGGCCCTTCCTCCTCCGTAACATGCTCGTAGCCCCGCTCATCAAGCTTGGCATAGAGGAACATGGG
>JACRGL010000093.1 GCA_016212365.1 Candidatus Methylomirabilota bacterium
AGCAACCTGGGGGGCGGGAGCAAGCGGTCCAATCGGCTCCGGCGGCTTAGGCGCCAAGACCGGCCTCTTTCTTTTTTCCAAAACCTCAGCAGCAGATGGTGCCTCCCCATAGCCAGCCAGCCCCAGGGCATAACCACTTTCATTATGCTGGCTAAGATCTAGCCCTGCCTGCTCCTCTTCCTCTGCCACCCTCAGCCCCATGGCCCAATCAAGGACCTTAAGGATAATCAGGGTCCCAACGAAGGCAAAGGCCCATGTGGCTAGAACAGCAATGACCTGCACCCGGAACTGATCGGGGTTACCAAAGAAAACGCCGTTGTTCCCCGCAGGATTGATCGCCTTTGAGGCGAACAGCCCTGTCGCCAGGGCCCCCCAGGTTCCCCCGATCCCATGGACCCCCACCACATCGAGGGAATCGTCGTAGCCCAATTTCGTCTTCAGGTTACAGGCAGAGTAGCAGAGATACCCGGCCCCGATTCCAATCACAATGGCCGCGCCGGGACCGACGAATCCTGAGGCTGGCGTAATGGCCACCAGCCCTGCCACTGCACCGCTGGCCGCACCAAGGACAGTGGGCTTACCCCTGGAGATCCATTCAGTGATCATCCAGGACAGGGCAGCAACGGCTGTGGCTGTATTGGTGACCACAAAGGCGCTGGTAGCCAGAGCCCCGGACGACAGCGCACTTCCCGCATTAAACCCGAACCACCCAACCCAGAGAAGGGAGGCCCCCAGGACCGTGAGGGGGAGGTTGTGGGGAGGCATGGGTTCATGTCCATACCCTTTACGCTTTCCGACGACCAGGGCAGCGGCAAGGGCCGAGATGCCTGAACTGATGTGGACGACTGTCCCCCCTGCAAAATCCAGCGCCCCCAGATTCCGCAACCACCCCCCGACCCCCCACACCCAGTGGGCTAATGGATCATAGATGAAGGTGGCCCAGGCTAAGGTGAAGACCACAAATGTGCTGAACTTCATTCGCTCTGCAAAGGCCCCTGTGATGAGGGCAGGGGTAATTACGGCGAACATCGCCTGGTAGATCATGTAGGCCTGGTGCGGGATTGTGGCGGCATAGTCGGGATTGGGGTCCAGCCCAACCCCCTTAAGGAAAAGCCATTCAAGACCCCCGATTAATCCCCGCTTATCGGGGCCGAAGGCGAGGCTGTAGCCCCAGAGCACCCACTGGACGCTGATCAAGGCCAAGATGATAAAGCTCTGCATGATGGTGCCCAGGACGTTCTTTCCCCGCACCATGCCGCCATAAAAGAGGGCGAGCCCCGGGGCCGTCATCATCAACACTAGGGCGGCGGATGCCAGCACCCAAACAGTATCTCCCGTATCAATCTTAGGGAGAGGCGTGGCCACCGGAGGGCTCGCTTGCTGGCCTGGTGGGGGTGCTCCTTCCTGAGCCAGGGCCAGGCTTCCTCCAAGACCCCCTAGGAGCAGGAATAGGATTAGGTAGGTTCCAGTAAATTTTTTAAGGCCCATGGTAAACCCCTCCTCTTATTGGCATGGCTGACCGTATTCGCTCCTTATTAAAAGGCAAGGCTCATGCCAAGGGATCTACTGAACCGGATTGGAAGGAGATGGGTAAGGAAGAATACCTTAGATGAGTTAAATTAGAGGACTTACATTAGGAGAGAAATCAGAAGGGGGGATTATTTATAGTACAGGTGTGCTCCAGATTCCTACATTTTTGTAGTTTTTTTTACAAAAATGTCATAACCATGTCTATATTGTATTTCCTGATCTTATACCCCAACTGCCGTGCCGTGATCCCCAGGAGGCGGGCGGCCCTGGCCTGGACTCCCCCGCATCGCTGGAGGGCCTTGAGGATGCGCTCCCGCTCGATCTCTTCCAAGGTCTGGGGAAGGGTGGGCGTCTTCTCCTGAGGGGGTGCACCCGGTATCCCTTGGGAAGGGGCCCCGGAGGGTAGCGGTATCTCTTCGGGCATAATGATATCCCTTCGGACCATAACCACCATCCTCTCGACGCAGTTCTCCAGCTCCCTGACGTTCCCTGGCCAGGGGTAATCCAGGAGCACATCCATGGCGGCCGCTGAGATCTTTACCCTCTTCCCGTTCTCCCGGTTGAAGCGTTCTAAGAAGTGGCCTACCAGGAGGGGGATATCTTCCCTCCTCTCCCTTAAGGGGGGGAGGTGGATGGGCACCACGTTGAAGCGGTAGTAGAGGTCCTCCCGGAAATGGCCCTCCTTTACAGCTCTCTCCAGGTCCTGGTTGGTGGCGGCTATAATCCTTACATCCACGGTAATGGTCCTTGTGCCCCCTAATCGCTCAAACTTCCTCTCCTGGAGAACCCGGAGGAGCTTTACCTGGGTAGAGGGGGTGAGGTCCCCTATCTCATCCAGGAACAGGGTGCCCCCATGGGCCAGCTCGAATCTCCCCTTCCTCTCCCGAAGGGCCCCGGTGAAGGCGCCCCTCTCGTGCCCAAAGAGCTCGCTCTCCAGGAGGGTCTCGGGAAGGGCAGCGCAGTTAAGCTTGACGAAGGGCTTCTGGGCCCTGGGGCTCCTGTGATGGATGGCCCTGGCGATGAGCTCCTTTCCTGTGCCGCTCTCCCCCCGGATCAGCACCGTGCTCCGGCTAGGGGCCACTCGATCCACCTCCTCCAGGACCTTCTCCATTACAAGGCTTTGGCCGATGATGGAGCCCGGCTCGACATCGGGGGTGGTCATGCTTAGTGGAAGGCGCCCCTTGCGGAACTCCAGGCCGGCCTCTAAGTGCCCGATGACCATAGCCTGGCCGAGCATGGAGGCAGCCACCCCGAGGAGCCTGGCTTCATCCTCCTGGGGCCCCCTGGAGGAGGGGCTATGGAGACAGAGAAGACCCAAGTTCTCTCCCCTCGCCCTGATGGGAGCGCAGAGCAGTAAGCCCTGAGGGCCTACTCCTAGTAAAGGAAAGGTGGAAGGGGCTTCCGCTTCCAGGGACCTGGCGATTATATCCTCGTTAAGTCCCCATTCAAGGCCTTCTTTCCGGGGAAGACCATAAGCTGCCTGAACCCGGTATTCACCTTTCTCGGAGGCCAGTAGGATACCCCCCGTAGCCCCCCAGCCGGCCACCAGGGCCTGAAGCACCCTTTCCAAGGCTTCTTCCAGATTCCTGGTGGAGGCCAGGACCCTCCCCACATCCTCCAGGGCCCGCAGTCCCCCTTCTTTTGTTTTGGATCTACCAAACAAGGTTAATACCTTTTGGTTGCTCTAAAGAGACCTCAAAAAGCCATTAGCCCTTAGCTATTAGCACGAATAAATTCGTGCCTACAACCCTTTGTAGTAGGCACGGTTTCAACCGTGCTAATGGCTGGGGTTTTATATGGCTGCCTCCCCTCTCTCCCCTGTGCGGATGCGGATGGCCTCCTCGCAGGGCAGAACGAAGATCTTGCCATCGCCGATCCGCCCCGTCTTGGCCGAGGACTGAATGGTAGAAACCACCTGCTCGCACTTATGGTCAGGGACCACAATCTCGATCTTCACCTTGGGGAGGAAATCTATTGTATACTCCGCCCCCCGGTAGAGCTCGGTATGGCCCCTCTGTCTCCCAAAACCCCTGACCTCGCTGACGGTAATCCCCTGAATGCCTACCTCTGCCAGGGCGTTTTTTACTTCGTCCAGCTTGAAGGGCTTGATGATGGCTTCTATCTTTTTCATACTCCTCCTTCCTGTTACAAGGCCAAAAGCTCTGCAATCTTAGCCTTGAGCTCGGTGAGGTCCGCAGACTTGGTGATGTAGGCATCGGAAGCCCATACTGCAAAGTCCTGTTTGTATTCGTCATAGGCGGTGGAAATAATGATAGGTAAGTCCCGATGGACTACGCGGATCTTCCGCAGGAGCTCGATACCGTCTATCCCTGGCATCTTTATATCCAGGGTGATCAAGTCAGGACAGGTCTCTTCGAGCTTCTCCAAAGCCTCTTGGGCATCTTTGGCCAAAATCACCCGGTACCCGGCCTCGGACAGCTCCTCTTCGTAAAGGAGGCGGATGGCCTCATCATCATCCACCACAAGGATTGTCTTCATGGATTTCCTCCAGCCTTATTCTATCCCTACAAGCCCGGGAGCCGGATCAAGAAGGTAGCCCCCTCGCCCGGTCGATTCTGCACCTCCATGGAACCACTGTGGCTTTTGACGATCTTGCTTGCCAGGGTTAGGCCCAGCCCCGTCCCATGCTCCTTCGTCGTGAAGAAGGGGTCGAAGATCTGGTCTAAGATCTCCCCGGGGATCCCACCCCCGGAATCCCCCACCTCCAGGGTCACCTCCCCCGGGGCAGTGGAAGTCCGGACCAAGAGCTCTCCTCCCTCGAGCATAGCCTCCATGGCGTTATAGAGGAGGTTCAAAATCGCCTGCTTTATCTGGGCCACGTCTACACGGACCCGAAGTATTTCGCCGGAAAGTTCGATGCGGCGTCTGATCCGCAGGCGCTCACACAAATCCTCGAAGAGGATGAGGCAATCCTCTAGGATCTCATTTAAGTCCACTTCGGCGAGGGAAGGCTTGAGGTCGCGGGACGTGGAAAGGACATTGGTCACAATCCGTTCCAATCGGTCCACTTCCTTGACAATGATATCGGTATATCTCCATTCCGCCTGGCTGGGGGACAGCCTGCGCCCTAACCTCCTGGCAAAGCCTCCAATAGAGACCAGAGGGTTTCGGATCTCGTGAACTATATTGGCAGCCATCTCCCCCAGGACCGCGAATTTCTCCTGCTGGATTAGCTGGTGATGGGTGTTCTGGAGCTCGCGATTAACCTCCTCCAGACGGGCATGGATCTGGGCCTTCTCAATGGCCAACCCCGCCTGGTTGGCAAAGAGGGTCAAGAACTCCAGGTCCTTCTCCTCGATCTCCTGCTGATTAAATTTGTTGTCCACTACCAGGACCCCTACCACCTTATCCTTGGCAATGAGGGGAGCGGCCGCGAAGCTCTTCACCTGGAGTCGTCCTTCGAAGGAGGGGTTGACCCGGGGATCATTGCCAATGTCCCTCACCAGGATGGCCTTCTTCGCCAGGGCGGTGAGGGCCAGGATACCGGCCTCAGGAACAAGGGGCACCTTTAAGTCGCGGGCCAGGCAATCGAAGGCACTGTCTCCTCGCCGGCCCTCTTCCAGGTCACCTATGATCTCCTCCAGGGTGCACCCCCTTCGACCCAAGCCTTCCCAAATGGAGGCAGCATCCTCTCCGCTTGCCGGGCCTACGCCCATCACCCCTTGAAGGACATTGGCCTTCTCGTTCACCAAGAGGAGCAGGGCCCGGTTGAAGCCCAATCCCCCGCCGAAGGTCACCCCGGTCAGGATAACCTGAAGCAGCCGGTCCAGCTTTATAGTACCGCGCATGGCATTGCCGATCTCGTGAAGGATGGAAAGCTCTTGACACCGTAACATGTGATCTCGAGCCAACTCCTCCATCCCCTGAAAGAGTTGAGCATTCTCCAAGGCGACCCCAATGACATTTCCTATTGCAGTAAGGAGGCGGACCTCAGCAGGGGTAAAGGAGTGATGGACATAGCTTCCGACGTTCATAACCCCCACCGCCCTACCCTTAGAAAGGAGGGGGATGCTGGCGAAGGAAGCTAGGCCCTCTCCGCGAATAGGGTGATCGGCAAGTTCGGGGTCTCCCAGGACATCGTCCACCACAATGGGCTTCCCCTCCCGAACAACCTGGCTCGCCAATCGCTTGGCGCTGCGCTTGGTACGCGAGGCCTCAGATACGTAGCGAGGGGAGAGACCTTGGTGGACTGCCAGGACGAGATCGCCCGTCTCTTCTTCCAGGACCCTCACCCATCCCACTTCCAGGTTCATGATCTCCAGCATCTTTTCTAAAGTGCTCTTTAATGCCTCCTCGATCCTTAGAGACTGGCCTGCTGTAGCCGCTACGGTGTGTAAAGCGGAGATCTCCTGAAGGCGCTGGGAGAGGTCGGTGAAGAGTCGGGAGTTCTCAATGGCGATGGCCGCCTGGCTGGCTAAAGTAAAGAGGAGTTGAAGGTCCTCCTCAGTGAAGGTCGCATCCTCTGTGTCTCCTGTGGTTACCTTGTCATAGAGTCCCAGGGTGCCAATGACCTTCCCTTTCACCCTTAAAGGGACGCAGATAAGGGATGTATGCTCCTTGTCAGCAGCAAACCTCCCCTCCTTGACCACGTCTGGGATTAAGAGGGGGGTACCTTCTTGGGCCACCACACCGGCTATCCCCTCCCCCAGTCTTAAGGTAGCCTCCCGGACTGCCCCCTCCTCCAAACCGCAGGAGGCAGCAATAGGGAGCTCCCCGGTAGCAGGGTCCAGGAGCCTCAGGATGGCACCCCTGGCGGTGATTACCGAAGCAGGCAGCCTTACTACCAATTGGAGGAGTTCAGGGAGCTCTAAGGTAGAGCTAAGGGCTTTGCCTACCTCGGAAAGGAGGGCGAGTTCCGAGAGGCGATGGCGGGCTTCCTTATGGAGCTGAGCGCCCTTAACCATCCCAGCCAAGATGGAACCGGCGATCTCAAAAAACTCAGAGCTTTTCTCCCCAGGCCACCCCCCATAGGGGTACCCTAAAGTCATTACCCCGAGGCAGCGCCCCCCCTCTATGAGGGGCGTAGCCAGCACAGGCCCTTCCGGGTGGTCGGGGTTCAGGGACGGTCCCTTTCCTTTTGCGACCTTCTCCAAGAATCCCCCTTCCAGGCTCGGCAAGATCCCCTTGTAAAAGGCGGGGACAAAGGGGCCCTCCTCCCTCCCGCAGAGGTAGAGGGCAGAGAATCTGGCCCCTGTCCTGTCTGCCAAAAGCTTCAAGGCATGGTCGATCCGTTCCTCGTGGTCCAAGGAAGACCCAGCTATGCAACTAAGTTCCCTGAGGATCTCTAAATGCTCATCCATTTTTCGTCCAGAATACAACATCCAAAGTCCTCAGTCGGATATGCCCGGACATCGGACATTGGACATCGGACATTTTTATATCTTGGCCTCTCGCATAA
>JACRGL010000095.1 GCA_016212365.1 Candidatus Methylomirabilota bacterium
CGCCGCGGTCTGGATAGGCTATGACACTGTCATGTCCCTGGGACCCCACGAGACCAGCTCCCATCTGGCGGCCCCCGTCTGGGTGAAGTTCATGCAAAAGGCCCTGGAAGGGACGCCTATCGAGGACTTCCCGGTCCCCGAGAACGTGATCCAGGTCCCCGTGGACCATCAGACAGGCCTCCCCACCTCTCCTGATAGCAAGAATGCCATCTTGGAGTACTTCATAAAAGGGACCGAACCAACGCAGCTCCAGGCCTCCCAGAAGCCAGCGGCCAGCGGCCAGTAGTCAGATATAAACCAATTACTCAAGATAGACCCGGGGTATGTGTTGTCCTACCGCTGTTCGCCGGGCTTCCAGGACGACCTCCTCTCCAACCTTCACCTCTGGAAAATCCGTGACATCTAGGGCCGAGGCCTGAAGCCCTATCCGCCCTGCCACTGCAAGCCTCTTACCACGAAAGGTCACCGAATGCCGAAAGAGGCCTAGTGTACGGGCGATCACCTTGGCCAGGGCCCGCAGGCCCTCGCCAGCCGGTTCCAAGCCGAATCCATCCGCAGTCCCCACCGGGATAGTAGCGATCAAGCAATTCCTCTTAGTCACAAATCTCCCCCCGTAGCCCACCCTGGTACCCTGGGGCACCCTCTTTAGGGAGACAATCCGGGCCTTCATTTGCCAAGTATATTGGAGAGTGCAGGTTCCGCCCTCCCAAAGGGGACAGGCCTTAAAACAGCCGGGAAAGGGACAAATCCCATAGATGAGATTCCCCACCCTTACCAGATCTAAGTGGGAATCGGGGTAGGCCAAAAGGGTAGAGCTGTTAGCAGCATGCCTTAAAGGGGGAATCAGGCCCTCTTGGGCGAGGGAGTCGAGGACCCATTGAAAGAGGGTGAGCTGTCGCCGGCCCTGGGCATCCCGGTAAAAGGCTGTGCCAAGGTGGGTATAGATACCTTCGATCTGGAGATTGGGAAGGCCTCTAAGGCTTTGTAAGAAAGGCAGGGCCTCCTCGGGCCTTACCCCGAAGCGGCCCATGCCCGTGTCCACCTTTACATGAATTGGAACCATTCTCCCTCTCTGACTCGCTGCCTGCGCCAGAGAGGAAGCCGCTTCCATGGAATCTATAGTAGGGATCAGGCTATTTCCCAAGACCACGGCCGTCTCATCCGGGCAGAGCGGCCTGAAGACAAGGATAGGGGCCTGGATACCAGCCTGACGGAGCTCCAGTCCTTCCTCTGCCCGAAAGACACCGAGATAGACAGCCCCTGACCGGATGGCCGTGCGGGCCACAGAGGTAGCTCCGGCCCCATAGCCGTTGGCCTTAACCACCGCCATCAGGGCTGTCCCTGGAGGCAGGAGTCCCTTAACCTTTCGAACATTGGCGGCTATGGCCGAAAGGTTCACCTCCACCCAAACCATCTCAGGGCCCTTCCTCAGAGCTGGGCCTGGGGCCCATTGACTCCCAAAAGCGGAGAATCCCCTTCAGCCGTCGGTGTAGGCCCTGCGCCAAGTCCCATATCCACAGGTCGAAGGGAGAGAAGACCAAGTCGTATTCCCCCACAAAGCGATAGAAACGGGCACCGAAACCCTTTTTAAAGCGATAGAGTCCGGAAAGGGGATGACCTGGATGGGGATCGCAAGGGACAGCCCTAAAGTCATACCAGATACAGCCCTGGGACTTCGCCCACTTAATCATCTCCCATTGCAGCGCGTGATTGGGCATTAGGTTCCGGTGCCGGTTGGAGGAGGCCCCATAGATGTACCAACACTTATCCCCAAAGATCAGGGCCAACGTCCCGGCTATTACCTCGCCCTTATACCGGGCCAGGAAGAGCCGGCCTAGGCCGTAGCCGACCAGCTCCTCCCAGATCCCTTCGAAGTAATTGTAAGAACGGATTAGAAAGCCGTCTCGGATGGCCGTCTCTACCAACAGGCCGTAGAAGGTCTTGAGGTCATCTCGGTGGCAATCACCCTCTACCTCTACTCCCTTCTTGGCGGCTAATCGTATGTTGTAGCGGGTCTTGGGCTCCATCCTTTGAAGGAGCCCCTCCAGGGATGGCCCCAGATCTAATCGAAAGACGCACTGGGGCTGAACACCCCCAAAGGCTTCAAAACCAGAGGCCCGGGAAAGGCCCAAAGTAGATAGGGTGCCCCCTTCTTCTTCGGCTGTAACAGCAGGGTCCACCTTGAGAAGGATGGCTCTATGGGTGGGTGCCCGCAGCTTGAGGTCTTCAAAGAGGAAAGAGAGGGCTTCCCGGTCAGCAAAATCGGCCACCGGGCCCCGAGGGGCATAGAGGATAGTCCTTCCGAGGCTTCCCGGGATCCTCCTTTTAAGGAGGGAGATGCCTGCGCGGAACTCACCCCCATCCACCACTGCCAATCGAAGGGGCGTCCAGCCAGTTCGGGCTTTGAGCTCCCCCCACTCGAAGGACTGGAGGATATGTCCCTTGGGTGAGCGGAGCATGTATTGATTCCACTGGGAGCGTTCTTGGACTTCCTTTACCTCCAACTCCTTCCCTTCCCTGGATCAGGCGATACAAGCCCTTTTGCAGGCCTCAAGGGTGTTTCGAAGGAGCATAGCCACTGTCACCGGGCCTACGCCCCCTGGAACAGGGGTAATAAAGGAGGCCTTCTCTGCCACCGGAGCGAAATCCACATCGCCCACCAGCCTGCCCTCGAATCGGTTTATCCCTACGTCTATTACTACAGCGCCTTCTTTCACCATGGGGGCTGTGATCAATTTAGGCTTGCCGGCTGCCACTACCAGAATATCCGCCTGACGGGTATGAAAGGCCAAATCTTGGGTCCAGATCTGACAGACAGTGACGGTGGCACGTCTCTGGAGGAGGAGGAAAGCCGTGGGCTTTCCTACGATGACGCTCCACCCCACAACTACCGCGTGCTTCCCTTCGATCATTACCCCTGCCTGATCTAAGAGCTCGAGAATCCCAGCAGGCGTGGAGGCAACGAAGAGGGGATTCCCTATGAGTAGGCCTCCCAGGTTAGCAGGGTGAAACCCGTCCACGTCCTTGCTGGGTAGGACGGCTTCTAGGACCTTCCTCTCTTCGATGTGGGGAGGCAAGGGTAGCTGAACCAGGATCCCATGAACGGACTGATCCCCGTTTAGCTTATCTATGAGCCTTAATATGGTCTCCTCGGGCACATCCGCTGGCAGGAGATACTGATCCGACTTGACCCCGATCTCCTGGCACGCCCTGGCCTTATTGCGCACATAGATAGCCGAGGCCGGGTCATCGCCTACCAGGATAACCGCTAGACTGGGGGTGACCTGAAGTTCCCGCTGGAGGCGGGTCACTTCCTTTTTAATCTCCTCCTGAAGACGTCGGGCGATCTCCCTACCATCAAGGATCTGAGCGGGCATCTTTTACCTCGGATGTACGGGATGCGTGATGCAAATCACAACCGGAGCCTGATGATAGACATAGCCTTTCCACTTCCCTCATCCACCTCCACTAGCACTCCGTTGAATTGGGGGGAACCAGTGGCCGCCTTGAACTTTTTAGGCATCTGGGTGAGGAATTTCTGGATGGCCTCTTCCTTTACCATCCCTATGACCGAGTCCCTCGAGCCGGTCATACCTACATCAGTAATGAAGGCTGTCCCTCGGGGGAGGATACGCTCGTCGGCCGTCTGGACGTGGGTATGGGTGCCGATAATGGCCGAGACCTGGCCATCGAAGTACCAGGCGAACGCCGCCTTTTCAGAGGTGGCCTCGGCGTGAAAGTCCACAATTATTATATTCGTCTTTTCCTTGAGGCTCACTACCTCCCGCTCCCCAACCTTGAAGGGGCAGTCGATGGTAGGCATGAAAACGCGACCCTGAAGGTTAAGGATACCCAGCGGAGGTCCATTCCTCTTCACTAGATATACCCCGGAGCCCGGTGCCTCCGGCGGATAATTGGCCGGCCTGAGGAGCCGGGGCTCGGCCTGGATAAACTGCTCCACCTCTTTGCGGTCCCATATATGGTTTCCTGAAGTGAGGAGGTCAATGCCCAGGGCGAAGAGCTCAGCGGCTACTGACGGGGTAATACCAAAGCCCCCTGCCGCATTCTCTCCATTGGCGAGGACCAGGTCCACCTGATACTCCTCTAGGAGCTGAGGCAGCAGACCCAAGACGATCTGCCTACCAAGCTTACCGATGATATCTCCGATAAAGAGAATCCGCAACCAAACCCCCTAAGGAGTTCAGGGCAATAGGGATAGGGTCAAGGGGGACCTCTCCCACTGACCCTTGTTTTATTTTGCGTATTCTGTCGCCCGGGTCTCACGGATGACGGTGACCCGGATTTGACCTGGATACTCTAGCTCTTGCTCAATCCTTCGGGCAATGTCTCGGGCCAGCTGGGCCGCCTGCAAGTCAGAGACCTGCTCATTCTCCACAATGATCCGGAGCTCCCTTCCTGCCTGAATGGCATAGGCCTTGTCTACCCCCTCGAAGGAATCGGCAATCTTTTCCAGCTTTTCCAGGCGCTTTACATAAGTCTCCAGGACCTCGCGCCTGGCCCCAGGCCGAGCAGCAGAGAGGGCATCAGCTGCCTGCACAAGGATGGCCTCCATGCACTGGGGTTCCACTTCCTCATGGTGGGCAGCAATGGCATTGACCACCCTTGAATGCTCGTGATACTTCTTGGCTAGTTCCGCTGAAATCTTGGCGTGAGAGCCCTCGTTCTCGATGTCGGCCGCCTTGCCAATGTCGTGAAGGAGCCCTGCCCGCTTGGCTAACCTCGCGTCGAGGCCCAGCTCTGCTGCCATCACCCCCGCCAGGTGAGCCACCTCCTTAGAGTGCTGGAGCTGGTTCTGAGCATAGCTGGTGCGGAACATGAGCCGACCAATCAGCTTGATCTCCTCAGGATGGAGGCCAGTCACTCCTAGCTCGAAGGCAGCTTGCTCTCCCGCCTCGCGGATGGTGGCCTCCACCTCCTTCTTCACTTTCTCCACCACCTCCTCGATGCGGGCGGGATGGATCCGACCATCAGCGATCAGCCGCTGTAGAGCTATCCTGGCGATTTCCCTCCGCACTGGATCGAAACCAGAGAGGATCACTGCTTCCGGGGTATCGTCCACGATGAGGTCAACCCCGGTAGCCTTTTCCAGGGCCCGGATGTTTCGGCCCTCGCGGCCGATGATCCGGCCCTTCATATCGTCGCTGGGCAGGTCTACTACCGATACAGTTGCCTCGGTCACATAATCAGAGGCGCACTTGGCGATGGCCAGGCTGATGATCTCTTTGGCCTTGCGCTCTGCTGTCTCCTTGGCTTCCTCCTCCAGACGCTTGATTCGGGCTATGGCCTCCAGCTTGACTTCGGCCTCTAGATTCTGAATAAGCATGCGCTTGGCCTCCTCGACCGTAAGCCCAGAGACCCGCTCGAGCTGACGCCGTCCTTCTTCCACGAGGGCCTTGTACTTCGCCTCGTTTTCAGCGACAACCCGCTCCCTGGCCACCATCTCCCGTTCCTTAGAGATTAGCCCCTGCTCCCGCTTCTCCAATAGGTCCAGCTTGCGGTCTAACGTCTCCTCTCGCTGGGTCAGCCGCCTTTCCTGGTTAGCCAGTTCCTGCCGTTTCTCCTTGGTTTCCCGCTCAAAATCAGCTTTGGCTTGATAGAGTTTATCCTTAACCTCTAGCGCTGCCTCTTTTCGCCGGGTCTCCGCCTCCTTTTCCGCCTCGCGGATGATCCGCTGGGCCCTTGCCTCGGCCTCCTTAATCTGGCTCCCGGCCAAGTAGCCCTTAAGCAGATACCCCAGGCCCAAGAGGATCAGGGCCACAATTAAAAGGATGAGGATATATGGTGTGCTGAAAGGCAATTAATGGTCACCTCCCTTCAAAATTCTCTTCCCCTGGCCGTATGACTCGCTTCTCGGTAACCACGGCCGTCATAGGGAGGTCGTGATCCCGAACCGGTAATCTTTCTAATATTTGGAGTTCGTATGCCAGGCCAATCTTGGACAAGGAACTCTTCAAATTGGCCAGAAATCTATCATAAAACCCTTTGCCATAGCCCAACCGGTGCCCCTGGAGATCGAAGGCCACCCCCGGCACCAAGATAAGCTCAACCTCCTCTAACAGTGCCGGATTCCGCGGTCCTTGTCGAGGCTCGGGGATCCCAGCATAACCAGGGGCCAGTTCCTCCAGGCCCCTCACCTCGACTGGTATCAGACGCCGCCCCTCCGGTTCCACTACCGGAAGGAGAACCCTTTTGCCCTGTTCGAGCACCAAGTGGATGATGTCCCCTGTAGGGACCTCGCTCTTAAAAGAGGCGTAGGCCAGAATTGACTCTGCCTCCTGGAATTCCCGAAGCCGTTCCAGGAGACGGGCTATTTGCCGGCCCTTGGCCTCCCTTTCCTCGGCTGAAAGGCTATCACGCAGGGAGAGCATCCTCTCCCGTAAAAGGGCCTTAGAGTACTTAGAGTACATAGGGCAAAAATAGGGCACTACTGGGGAGGAATGGAAGGGCGCAGGAAAGGCTCAGGCGGGCACAAAAAATTAACCCCCACCATGTGCCGTGTGAAGTCGGCTTTTTGAACCTGGCCGCCCAGGTGGGTGCCCCGCAAACGCTTTAGGCTTTCCGCTCCAGGGCGGACATGCACACCACGTATATGTAGGGGCTCCCTCTTTTTGGATGTTGGCCCAAAAACGTTTACTTCATCACGAGCACGGCAGGGGTTTTCGATAACACTCCCCTTTGTTAAACTTAATACCATAAGCCTTTTCCCTTGGCAAGTCTTTTTTTGAGATTATCCACCGGTTTCCCGCTCGGGTCAAAAGCGACTCGCCAACTCCCGGACCTTACCTATTCTCCCACTTTTTTGGCTATAAGCTCCAGTAACTCCTCGATCTTATTGCTAACCAGTTCCTCCGTCCTCTCCTTCTCTTCTCGTAGTTTGAAAAGCTCATCGGCGATGTTCAGCGCGCTAAGAATGGCTACCTTATTGGCCGGAAGGGAGGATTCCCTCTCGGCTACCTCATAAAACTTGCCGTCTACGTAATGGGCTACGTTCCGGACGTATTCGGGGTTCTCCTCTGTTCGCAGCAGATAGCTTTGGCCGAAGATGCTTACCCGGTGTACCTGCTCAGATGTCAAGGTCGTCCTCCCTGGAGGGCCTCGATCTTGGCCAACTCTGCCAACAGCTCCTCCACCTTTGAGCGAACTTCCTCCCGCTCAACCTCCAACCTTTTGAGCTCCCCCTCCATTTGTTCCCGCCTTGACTGCTCTTTTTTGAGCCCCTCCTTCAGCAGGGAGATCTCCCCTTGAAGCTCACCCACCGTAGCCTCTAGCGCAGACCTCTCCTGCCTGGTTTGAGCGAGGAGGTCTAGAACTCCCCTCACCCTGGCCTCTAACTCTTTCAACTTATCGGGGATCATTGTGCCACCCTTTTTCATCCATCCCGGTTCCTCAACTGGGTCCTAATCCCGGTCGGGAATTCCTCAGCGAATGACCGCCCCCAAGCGAGCCCGCAGCTCTTCCAACACTCGACCATGGAGCGCATTGACCTCCTCGTCAGTGAGAGTCCGGTCGCCAGCCCTATAAGAAATAGAGAAGGCCAGGCTTTTGTAGCCCGAAGGGACCTTCCCCCCTCTAAAGAGGTCAAAAAGCCGCAGACCTTCTACCATCTCACCTCCCACCTCTTGAATGAGGCAGTGGACGCTGGCCGCTGGAATTTCCTCCGGGACCATCAAGGCCACATCGCGGATCACCGCTGGAAACTTGGGGAGTGGTATGTATTTCGGGGCCGGCCGTCCTAACTCAGCGAGGACCTCCATATCTACCTCCAAGTAATAAGGGTGGCTATAGAGTTCGAACTCCTCCGCCACCTCGGGGTGAACCTGACCCACAAAACCGATCTCCCTTCCCGCTACTACTACACGAGCCGATCGCGCCGGGTGGAGAAAGGGGGCTGTTTCCCCTGAGAGTACCCTTACCTCCAGGCCAAGGGCCTCTCCTAAGGCGCTCAATGTCCCTTTGAGGTGATAGAAATCAACGCCTTCCCCGCCCCCTTTCCAAAAGGGTTCAGACCACATGCCCGCCGCGATAGCCGCCAGGCGGCGCCGCTCCCTGGGTAAGGGGGATCCTTCTTGGGGATGGTAGGTTCTCCCTAATTCAAAGAGCTTGACTTCGCGGACACCCTGATTTTCGTTCTCCGCCAGGTTTCTAAGCAGGCCAGATAGAAGCTCGGTTCGCATCACCGCTTGCTCTTCGCTCAGGGGATTTTGGACCCTTACCGCCTGCCGAAGGGGGTTATCAGGATTTATTTTTAAATTATCAAAGACTTGGAGCTTTGTAAAGCCGAAATTGATAGCTTCGTAAAAGCCGGCCCCAGTGAACACCCGCCGAACCAAGCGTTCCAGCTCCAGATACTCCTTCCGTTCCAGGGCCTGCGGGCGGCCTGAAGGGAGGGTGGTGGGAATGCGGTCGAAGCCATAGAGCCGGGCCACCTCCTCTACCAAATCGACTTCCCGAAAGACGTCGGAACGAAAGCTAGGGACCGTAACTTCCAAGACCCCTCCATCACAACCTGCCACTGAAAATCCTAGGCCCCGGAGGATCCTGGCCATTTCCTCTGGCTCTAGGGTAGCCCCCAAGATCTGGTTGACTCGGCCTACTCGGAGGGAAAGGCGAAGGGGGACCCACCTCCTTACGTATTCATCAGCCACGCCTCGTGCCACTACTCCCCCTGCGGTTTCCAGGATGAGAAAGGCAGCCCGGTCCAGGGCCCTCACAGTCCCCTCTCGGTCCACCCCTCGTTCAAAACGATAGGAGGCCTCCGTGGAAAGGCCGAGAGCTCTAGAAGTCCGCCTAATGCTGAGGGGATTGAAGCAGGCACTCTCTAACAGGACATTTCGAGTATCAGGCCGCACCTCGGAGGCGGCGCCGCCCATGACTCCTGCTACCGCCACGGGAGAGGTAGCATCGGCGATGACCAACATCTCACAGGAAAGGGGACGATCCACACCATCTAGGGTACGGAGATACTCATCCACCCTGGCACTTCGGACAATTATCCGCCGACCCTCCAAGAGGTCGAAGTCGAAGGCATGGAGTGGCTGTCCCAGCTCCACCATCACATAGTTGGTAGCGTCTACCACATTATTGATGGGCCGGATCCCTACCGCCTGGAGCCTCCTCCGAAGCCAAGATGGGGAAGGCCCAATGCGCACCCCCTGGATCACCCGGGCGGAGTAACGGGGACAGAGTTCGGGGTCCTGGATCTGGACGGAGGTCAGTTCCTGGATGTCGGGGCCGGTTTCCAGGACATGGCAGGAAGGAGGGAGCAACGACGTGCCGGTCAAGGCGGCTACCTCTCTGGCTATACCCACGAGGCTAAGGCAGTCGCCCCGATTGGGGGTGATGCTTACTTCCAGCGCTACCTCCTCCAGGGCCAGGACCTGGGACAGTTCTGCCCCGAGGGGGAGTCCCCTGGGCAGTATCATAATGCCCCCTGCCTCTTCCCCCAATCCCAGCTCCGCCTCTGAACACAGCATCCCCTGGGAGAGTTCGCCCTTGATCCGCGAGGCCTCAATCCGTCGGCCATCGAATAGAATAGCCCCTGGCCGGGCCACCGGCACTCGATCCCCAGACCGTATATTTCCTGCCCCGCAGACAATAGGGAGGACCTCTTCTCCGGTTCCCACCTGACAGAGCCACAGATTGGGCGCTTTAGGGTGAGGGCTAAGGGAAAGGACCTCCCCTACTACTACCCCTTCAAATTCAGCGCCCACCCACTCCAGGGACTCCACCTCCAGCCCGGCCATGGTGAGTCTCTCGGCCAGCCCCTCAGGGGTAAGGGTTATATTCACGTATTCCTGAAGCCACTTAAACCCAACCTTCACGATAAAGGGCCTCCCTCCCCTATTAGGCTAAAAGTTATCTAATCTAAGCACCCTTGTCAAGGCCGAATCGCCATGGGCAGGCTATCCCTTCAATCCAAACAAGGCAGGGAGCCAAATGGAGAGGAAGGGGATATAGGTAATCACAAGGAGGGCGAAGACCATGGCAACAATGAATGGGAGGGCGGACCGGGAGATCCGTTCGAGGGAGATCCCGGCCAGATTCGCTGCCACATAAAGATTAACCGCCACAGGGGGGGTCACCTGGCCGATGGCCAGATTCACCGTCATAACAACACCGAACCAGAGCAGGTCCC
>JACRGL010000096.1 GCA_016212365.1 Candidatus Methylomirabilota bacterium
AAGAATAGGGCCCTCACCTTCATCCAAAGATCCTCCAGGGCTGCGGCAGCCGGACTCCTTCCTCCATCCCCACCCCATCGATCTGGGCCCCGCAGGAAGGACAGCGGCCCTCCTTTAAATTATATTCTAAGATGCTAAAGCCATAGCGGCGGATTAGGAGCCTTCCGCAGCCATAGCAGTAAGTGCTCTCCCCTTTGTCCCCTGGGACATTCCCCGAATACACATAGCGGAGGCCAGCCTCCCGTCCGATCTCCCATGCCCGGTTCAGGGCCTTTAAAGGAGTGGGTGGTAGGTGGGCCATCCGGAAGTGGGGATGGAAGCGGCTCACATGCCAGGGGGTCTCCTCCCCCAGGCTTCTCACAAACTCGGCGATCTCCTTGAGCTCGTCTTCGGAATCGTTCAAAGTGGGGACCACCAGAGTGGTCACCTCCACCCATATCCCCCGGCGCTTCAGGGATTTCAGGCAATCCAGGACGGGCCCGAGGCGGGCCTTCATGACCCTCTTATAGATTGCATCTTGGAAGCCCTTCAGGTCCACGTTGGCCCCGTCGAGATAAGGGCCCATCAGATCCAGGGCCTCCTCCGTTAAGTAGCCATTAGTAACAAAGATGTTCTTGATCCCCACCCGATGGGCCAGCCGGGCCGTATCATAGGCGTATTCCAAAAAGATGGTGGGCTCTGTATAGGTATAGGAGATGCTTTTACAGCCATAGCGCTGGGCAAGGGCTACCAAGTCCTCAGGGGGGAGGAAGGAGCCCCCGACATCCCCCTTCACTGGGGCCTGGGAGAGATTGTGGTTCTGGCAGAAAAGGCACTGGAAGTTACACCCCACTGTGGCCACCGAGAAGGAGGTGGAGCTAGGCTGGAAGTGGAAGAGGGGTTTCTTCTCGATAGGGTCGACGTTGGCGGCCACAAGCCTACCGTATACCAAGCTGTAGAGAATGCCACCCCGGTTCTCCCGCACCCGGCAGATGCCCCGCTTTCCCGGACCGATTTGGCAGCGGTGGGCGCAGAGGTCACAGCGTACCCGGTCTTCTTCCAATTTTTGATAGAGGAGGGCCTCTCTCATCGGCGTGTTACAGGGCATGTGCTACAGGCGCTGGGGGTTGCAGGGGTGCATGGGCCACAGCTCGTGGGACCCGCCGAGGCCACGAACTTATCCCCATGCTTGAAGGCAAAGGCAGAGAACTTTTTGGCAACTTCGGCGCTATCGCATGAAGGGCAGCGGACTTCCACCTCTTTTCCCAGGATGAGCTTCTCGAACTCTGCCTCGCATTTTAGGCAGCTATACTCAAATATGGGCATCTCTGTTCCCCCTATGCCCGGGCCCTGATGGCCATAGGTTTACAGAGTTCCACGCATAATGCGCAGCCAGTACAGGTTACGGGATCGATGGCCACCTTGGCCTTTGGCCGCCCCTTCTCCCTTTCTCCCTCCAAGGGGAGGAGGCTCAGGGAGGGACAGCCCAGCTTGAGGCAGAGGCGGCAGCCATTACAGAGCTCCGTGTTTACCATTAAGGGTCCTGGCACGGCCTTATCCAAGAGGATACAAGGGCCCCTGGAAATAACTACCGATAGACTAGGGGCGGCCACCTCTTCCTTTAGAACCCCTCGTAACCTCCCCAGGTCGTAGGGGTCCACCACCCGCACCCGCTCCACACCTAAGGAACGGCAGAGGGCCTCCAGATCCACCTCCTTTGTGCGCTCCCCCCTCAAGGTGACTCCGGTGGCTGGATGGTCCTGACCCCCCGTCATGGCCGTGGTACGGTTATCCAAGATGATGACGGTAAAAGTCCCCTTGTTGTAAACGGCGTCCATGAGCCCGGTGATCCCAGAGTGGAGGAAGGTGGAGTCCCCGATGACCGCCACCACCTTTTTCTTGCTCCCTGGCGGCAGCGCCTTTTCCAGCCCCATGGCATTCCCGATGGAGGCCCCCATACAAACGCAAGTATCCATCGCTGAGAGGGGTGGGAAGGCCCCCAGGGTGTAACAGCCGATATCACCGGTGGTGATGACCTGGAGCTTGCCCAGGACGTAGAAGACCCCCAAGTAAGGGCAACCCGAACAGAGGACCGGGGGCCGCGGAAGGACCTCCTCTCCCTGGGACACTGCCTCCCACCGCGGAATGGAGAAAATGCCCCCGGCACGGCGGAAACCCTCGGCCACCAGGCGAGGATCGAGCTCTCCTACCCGGGGAAAGGCCTCCTTACCGATGACCTTAAAGCCTCGGGCCTTTAGCTCGTCCTCCAGGAAGGGCTCTAGCTCCTCCACTACGTAGAGGGTCTCCACGACCGCGGCAAACTCCCGGATCCGGCCCTCGGGTAAGGGATAAGAGAGGCCCAGCTTCAGGTAGGAGGCATCGGGCAGGACTTCCTTGGCATACTGATAGGCCACCCCGCTGGTTATCACCCCTATCCTGGGATCCCCCCATTCCAGGCGGTTTATTTCGACCTCATCGGCGAGGCGAGATAGCCGCTGCATCCGCTCCAAGACCAGGGGGTGTCGCTTTCGGGCGTGGGCAGGGAGGGTGATATACTTAGCCGGGTCCTTGCGGAAACCCGGGACCTCCCGGACCCTCCGCTCCCCCAGGGTCACCAGCCCCTTGCCGTGGGAGACCCTGGTGGTAGTCCGGAGGAGGACAGGGGTATCATACTCCTCGCTCAGCCAGAAGGCCAGGGAAGCAAAGTCCTTAGCCTCTTGGCTGTCACTAGGCTCTAAAAGGGGGATCTGGGCGAAGCGGGCATAGAAGCGGTTGTCCTGCTCGTTTTGGGAGCTATGCATCCCGGGATCATCGGCGGAAACGATGACAACCCCCCCCTTAACCCCGATATAGGCTAGGACCATTAGAGGATCAGCGGCCACGTTGAGCCCTACATGCTTCATGGCAGTGAGGGCGCGGGCCCCGGCTAAAGAAGCACCGATGACCACTTCCAGGGCAACCTTTTCATTGGGGGCCCACTCGGCGTAGACCTCCGAATACTCCGCCAGCCGCTCCAGGATCTCAGTGCTGGGGGTTCCGGGATAGCCCGCCGCCACAGTAACTCCTGCCTCGTAGGCACCCCGGGCGATGGCCTCATTCCCCGAGAGGAGACACCTACTCTGAGGATTCCTCATTCCCCTCCCCGCTGCACGTAACTTTGGACAAACTCTTCAGCGTTCTCTTCCAGGACTTCGTCAATCTCATCGAGGAGTTGGTCCAAATCCTCTTTCAGCTTCTTACCCCGTTCCACCACCGAGGCACTGGGGCGTGCCTCATCTCCTTCTGAAGGTGGCTCCTCCCTTCTCTTGACCTTTCTCTCCTGTTCGACCATTACATCCTCCGTTTTTCCAGGTTTCCTAACCCCGGGCTCCCCAAACCAGGTGCCTGAGTTCTGGTAACAGGAGGCGGTCCAGCGCTAATCGCACTGCCTGAGGAGACCCCGGCAGGGAGACCACAACCTTTCCCGCTGCGGTCCCCAGGAGGGCCCGGCTGAGGAAGGCGGCGCTTCCCACCTCCGCATAGCTCAATGCCCGAAAGAGCTCCCCGAACCCCGGTAGCGCCTTCTCCAAAAGGGGGGAGACCGCCTCGATGGTAAGGTCTCTTTTGCCTATACCTGTGCCGCCGGTAGTGATGACGAAGTCGATCGCCTGGAGCAGGAGGTCCTGAACCGTCTCCCGGATGAGCTGGATGTCGTTTTTCACGATCTTTTGGGCAACTACCCGGTGCCCTTCCTTCTCGAGGAGCTCCCGTATTAGCCTCCCCGATTCGTCTTCCACCGCGGAGCGCGTATCGCTCACCGTGATAACCGCCCCCTTAAGGGGTCCCAGGCCCTTTGCCGCCTCCCTGTGATCTTTTACCCCCATTGTCGCCCATTAATTGAAGAAAGGATTAGTGCGTTTCTCCTCTCCAATAGTGGTCTCAGGCCCATGGCCCGGATAGACCACGGTCTCCTCCGGCAGGACAAAGAGCTTCTTCTGCACAGAAGCGATCAAGGCCTCATAGGAACCTCCGGGTAGATCGGTGCGGCCGATGGAGCCAGCAAAGAGGGTATCCCCAACAAAGACCATTCCATCATGGTAAAGGCAGATCCCACCCGGGGTATGCCCGGGGGTATGGAGGACTTGAAAGGAGAATCCAGCCAGCTCAATGAGGTCACCCTCTTGGAGCAGTCTGTCGGGCTCCGGCGAGGGGGCCGCCCGGAGGCCAAAGAGCAGCGCCTCGTCCTGGAGACGTCGTAGGCCGGAGAGGTCCTTCTTGTGAATGAGGACCTTAGCCCCTGTCTTGGCCTTAAAAAAGGCATTAGCATAGATGTGGTCAAAGTGGCCGTGAGTATTTATAATCAGCTCCAACTGAAGGCCGGCCTGCTCCAGGTGTTGCAGGATGCCTTCGCTCTCCAGGCCAGGATCAATGAGGGCCGCCTTCCTGCTCCCCCTATCGGATACCAGATAGACGTTATTC
This sequence comes from Candidatus Methylomirabilota bacterium, assembly GCA_016212365.1. Classification (GTDB taxonomy): domain Bacteria; phylum Methylomirabilota; class Methylomirabilia; order Methylomirabilales; family JACRGL01; genus JACRGL01. The sequence goes on from JACRGL010000096.1 coordinate 4,438, forward strand.
TCCAAAGGGCCCACCATAAAGGTCTCGACGAGCAAAGGGTGTCTCCTCAAGTCCCGGCCTCCCAAGCACGCCTGGGGACATAAATACAGTAAGGCTCCTCCTCCAGGTAGTCCCCTTTCTCAGCAAAAGCCCTTGCCCGGCAACCCTCGCACACTGTCTTGTATTCACAGATCCCGCATTTCCCCTTGAGAAGGTCGGGGTCCCTGAGTTCCTGAAAGAGCAGCGACTCCTCCCAGATCTGACGGAATGGTTCCTTCCTCACATCCCCCGCCTCTACCGGGAGGTAGCCGCAAGGCTGAACTCTACCTTTGTGGGAGAGGAAGCACACCCCGGTCCCTGCCAGGCACCCTTTGGTCATGGCTGCCATACCGTGGGTCTCGCGGGTGACCCTGATCCCTGCCTCCCTGGCCCGCTGATACATGATGCGGAAGTAGTGGGGGGCACAGGTTGCCTTTAGCTCGATCCCTACTTCCCGCGACTTTCGATAAAACCAGTCAAGGATGCGTTCATAGTCCCGTGCGGGCAGCATCTCGCTAGATGCGATCTGGAGGCCGCAGCCCACAGGGACCAGCATGAAGATGTGGAGGGCGTCGGCCCCTAACCTCAATGCTAAATCCAGGACATCCTCCACCTCGTCCGCATTGTGCCTGGCAATGGTGGTGTTAAACTGGAGGCTCATTCCGTGCCGCTTCAGGTTCTCAAAGCCGGCCAAGGCGGCCGCAAAGGAGCCTTTCAAGCCGCGAAAGGTGTCATGGGTCTCTGCCTTCCCTCCATCCAGGCTGATACTCACCCTCTTCAGCCCCGCCTCCACGATGCGCCGGGCGACAGAATCCGTAACCAAGGTCCCATTAGTGGCCAGGGCCACCCTCAGGCCTTTAGATGTAGCATATGAGGCAATCTCAAATACGTCAGGGCGGTAGAGGGGTTCCCCTCCTGTTAAAATAAGGATGGGTTGGGCAAAGGCTACCAGCTGGTCAATAATACCCTTGGCCTCTTCAGTGGAGAGCTCGTCCGGGGCACGGCCTGGCTGGGCAACCGCTCGGCAGTGGATGCAGCTCAAATTACAGCCGGTGGTGAGCTCCCAGAAAAGGAGCCTTAACTGATTGTCCCCTTTCAGACCCCAACGGATATGCGCCCCTTCCCTTCGCATA
>JACRGL010000101.1 GCA_016212365.1 Candidatus Methylomirabilota bacterium
CCAAAATGAGGTAGCCCGTGAGGAGATCGCCCAATTATTGGCCTCCTCTCTTTCGGTAAGGCCCGATGGTTTTGAGCTAGAGATGGTCCAGGATTTAGATGGGACAAAGCTCCTTTTCCAGGATGGGAGCTGGCTGCTGCTTCGGCCCTCGGGGACGGAGCCCGTTCTCCGGATTTACGCCGAAGCCCCCTCAGATGAAGGCGTCTCCCGTCTCCTGGACTGGGGTAAGACCCTGGCCTCTGGATTGGTGGTGTTGTAGTATGGAAAACGAAAACAAATCAAATAACAGGCAAGGCCCTAAAAACCCTATCCATACTGAGGTCCGCCCCTGGGGTAGCTGGACGGTCCTGGAGGAGGGGAACCATTACAAAATAAAACGGATCGAGGTCCTCCCCGGCCACCGCCTGAGCCTCCAGATGCACCACCACAGGAGCGAGTACTGGGTCGTGGTCTCGGGCACCGCTAAGGTCACTAATGGCGAAAAGAGCATCTATGTCCATACCCACGAGTCCACCTTCGTCCCAAAGGCCACGCCCCACCGCCTGGAGAATCCCGGAGTGATCCCCCTGGTGATCATCGAAATACAGAACGGCGAATACCTGGGCGAGGACGACATAATTCGGTTTGAGGATGATTACGAGAGAGAAACGATTAACGCAGATAAAACTATAGATAAACACAGATAATATCCGCGTCCATCCCTTTCTATCTGTGTTAATCAAAAATTATGCCTAATATTTTTGCTCTAATAATGGCTGGGGGGCCCGGCGAGCGCTTCTGGCCCTTGAGCACCAGAGAAAGGCCGAAGCAGTTCATCAACCTATTCGGTCATAAGTCGCTCCTTCAGCAAACTGTAGAGAGGATAAAACCCCTTATCCCGGAGGAGCGGATCCTGGTGGCCACAGGCAAGGAGTACGAGGCCCTGGCGCACCAGCAGCTCCCGGATTTACCCAAGGAGAATCTCGTCCTTGAGCCCATGGGCCGGGACACTGCAGCCTGCATAGGTTTAGCTTCTCTATTCATAGAAAGGCGTGACCCCAGGGCAATTATGGTTGTCCTCCCTTCTGATCATTACATCCCTGACCAAAAAAAATTCTTGAAGACCCTTTTCTCCGCTATCGAGGTTGCCCGATCAGGCGATTGGCTGGTTACCCTTGGTATAAAGCCCACCAGGGCAGAGACGGGATACGGCTATATTAAGGGAGGAGAAAAGCTAGACATTGTTGCGTCGCACCTTATCTGGAACGACGATTCGCAGGGGACAAGCCTCTGCGCTACGGATACCGGCGGATTTATCCGCCTTAGGCGGATTAACCAGGGCGCCTCAGGCGGGCGCGGAACCCGTGATTTTACATCAGGGGGCGATGTCCTCCGCGTCGAACGCTTCGTGGAAAAACCCGATTTAATAACCGCCCAGGGCTATCTGGCCGAGGGGACGTATTACTGGAACAGCGGGATGTTCATTTGGAGGAACAGGGTTATCCAATCACAAATAGCTAAATGGATGCCCAAGCTCTGGCAGGCCCTGGAGAGAATCAAAGAGAAATTGGGAAATCGGGAAATTGAGAAAGTCCTTGAAAGAGAATTCATGGGGCTCGAAAAGATTTCTGTGGACTACGGGATCCTTGAAAAGGCGAAGGGCGTGGTAGTGATCCCCGCCCCCTTCCCCTGGGACGACCTCGGCTCCTGGGCAGCCCTGGACAGGATCATAGAGCCTGACAAGCAGGGAAACATCGTGATCGGGAAACATTTTGGTTTGGATACCAGGGGTTGTATTGTCTACGGTGATGAGGAGCCAGTAGCCACCTTGGGGTTATCTGGATTGATCATCATTCGCACAAAAGATGGGACTCTGATTTGCTCGAAGGGCCGAGCCCAAGAAATAAAGAAACTACTTCAGGAATTAGGGAGTGTTGAATAACCCCACATTATGTTCCTAAATCCATGAGAAAGATTTTACTGGCTCCCTTTCCGAGCCACTGGATTTATCCGGTGGGCCCGGAACCTTGGATTTATCCAGACGAGGGTAATAAATATAAATGTAGGGGACGACCTCTGTGTCGTCCTGAATCAAATGTAGGGGACGACCTCTGTGTCGTCCCTGTAGCATAGCACCTCGTCTGCTGCGTATCGTGGGAGACGGAGCTCGCGTAACTCAACCCTTTAGGGTTGATTAACTCAAGGCTAAAGCCTTGAGTTACGGGAGATGTCGCGGGGAGTGGAGGCCAAAATGTCCGCCTAAGGCGGATTGGCCTACGTCATCCGGCACCCTGGCCTACTGGCATCCTGGGTAACTGATCGACTGGCCCACTGGCCGGGATTCACATCTTTATTTTCGCTAGGTTACAGCACTCTTCCCTGTAACTGAGAGGGCGAAAGCCTGCCAGGATCCGCTCCATCCGTTCAAAACGGAGGTCTGCAAATCATGTCTAACACGCACTCTATACGATCCACTATCCACCAGCCACCAATCACTATCTCACCATCCAACAATCACTATTCACCATTCACTAATCACCATTCTGCCCTTCGCTGGTATGCCCTCTACACCCGCCCCCGTCACGAGAAGGCGGTCGCCGAGCAGCTTGAGAGGCGCCAGATCGAGGCCTTTCGTCCCCTCCGGGAGGTCCTCTCCCGCTGGAAGGACCGCAGGAAGCTTGTCCAGCTTCCCCTCTTTCCTGGTTATGTCTTTGTCCACAGTGATTTATGGCGGAAACGGGATATCGTGAGTGTGCCCGGGGTGGTCTTCATGGTGGGCTTCGATGGCGCCCCGGCCCCGATCCCTGACGAGCAGATCGAGGCGGTCCGTCAGGTCTGTCTCACCAAGCTTCCCTGTGATCCGTATCCTTATCTCACCGTGGGCAGGTGGGTCAGGGTGGTCCGCGGCCCGCTCTCAGGCCTGGCCGGCATCCTCATCAAGAAAAAAAGCAAACACCGCCTGGTCGTCTCCATTGACATCCTCAAGCAATCTGTCTCCGTAGAGATGGACGCCGACAGCGCTGTTCCCCTCGACTGGTAACGGCCCAAGGCCACTACTACCCAACTTCTACACAAAGCTGTGACTTGATGATCCGATAAGGAGGGACGATGACACCAGATAAGGGTGATTTCGGTAACAAATTGATGTTGAGGTAGTCAATGAGGATATCACTATCCACGAGAATAGATTGGGGAAGGACCTCCACTTACTCGTCCTCTCCTGACATCTCTTGGAGGAATTCCTGGGGAGTCCGGTTATCCTTGTTTCTCACCTTATTAATGTATTCAAGGCTATTGACGGGACGGTCTTTCCACATGCCAAAGCCCAGTTCCTCCGGGGATGCGGCCTGGGCAAAATACCGATCAACGACGTTTTGGGGAATGCGGTACTGTTTTCCTATCCTTATAGCAGGGATATCACCTTTGCGGATGAGACTTCTAACAGCCTCTGGGGACAACTTGAAAATCTTGGCAAACTCTTCGACAGTGTAAATTTCAGGGTAATTCGTAACTTTTGCCATGATATACTCCTTTTACATATTTTCAAATTTTACATCATATATATTATAAATCGTTCTTTATGTCAATGAAAAAATCCTCGTTAAAATCAGTATTGACCAGACAGACCAGACAGACCAAACAGACCAGACAG
>JACRGL010000099.1 GCA_016212365.1 Candidatus Methylomirabilota bacterium
AAACCCCTCGGCCACCCCTCCCCATTACCCCTCGGAGGGGGGCAGGCCCCCCTTCCGACGGCCCGCTAAAGCGGGCCTGCCTCCCCCCGAAATCTATTCAACCATAATCTTTGCTGACGCCGTCGGTAATTCAAAAATGCGCGTACCTTCTTCGTATTCACAGGCTTCGGCTACTTCAAGCCATACGAAGCCCGCTTCATCACACCCAGCGGTTACGCAGATGGTAGAAGTATTATCCGGAAACCCGACAGGACGAACGTATCGGACATACTCGCGCCTTCGGCCACGCGGCCGCCCATGTCGTTCACACCGGACTAAAGCCATAATCGCCTCCTTAGATTTAAGCACATCTAAGCCTTTGTAATCCTTTCCATCCCCCCCATGTAAGGCCGAAGCGCTTCTGGGATAATAACGCTTCCATCGGCCTCCTGATAACACTCCAAAATGGCCATAAGGGTCCTACCGACAGCCAGGCCGGAGCCATTTAAGGTATGCACATACTCAGGCTTGGCCTTTGGCGCGGGCCGGTATTTGATCCGCGCGCGGCGGGCCTGGAAGTCTTCAAAATTACTGCAGGAAGAGATCTCCCGGTAAAGGCCCTGGCTGGGGAGCCAGACCTCTAAGTCATAAGTCTTAGCGGCAGAAAAACCCAAGTCTCCGGTGCATAGGACCACTACTCTATAATGGAGGCCCAGCCTCCGCAAGACCTCCTCAGCATGCGCGGTGAGCTTCTCTAGGTCATCGTAGGAGCTTTCTGGCTCCACGAACTTCATTAGCTCCACCTTGTTGAACTGGTGCTGCCGTACGAGCCCTCGCACATCCTTGCCATAGGAGCCCGCCTCCTTGCGAAAGCATGGACTATAAGCCACGTAAGATAAGGGTAAAGTCCCCGCTTCTAAGATCTCCTCCCGGTGCAGGTTAGTCACAGGCACCTCGGCCGTGGGAATGAGGTATAGCCCATCGTCCGCCGTCTTGAAAAGCTCGTCCTCGAACTTGGGGAGCTGGCCCGTCCCCAGCATGCTCTCGGCGTTCACCAGAAAGGGGGTCAAGACTTCCCGGTATCCGTGCTCCTTCGTGTGGAGATCCAGCATGAAGTTGATAAGGGCCCGTTCCAAAAGGGCCCCGGCCCCCACCAAGACCGCAAATCGGGCCCCTGCAATCCTGGCAGCCCGCTCGAAGTCAAGGATGCCGAGGGCTTCTCCTGCCTCCCAATGAGGTTTAGGAGAAAAGTTAAATTGAGGTGGGTTCCCCCAGCAGCGTATTTCCACGTTATCGGAGGCCGAGGAACCCAAAGGGACCGATGGATGAGGGATATTGGGCACGGTAAGGAGTATTCCCCTCAGCCGCTCTTCGTGGCTCTTGATCTCCTCATCCAGCTTCTTGATCCACGCCGAGACCTCCCGCATCTGGGTCACCTCAGCCCCAGGCTTCTCGCCCCGCCTCTTTCGCTCGGCTACCCGCTCCGAGAAGAGGTTCCGCTGATGCTTAAGCCGCTCCCCTTCACTCAGGAGCCGGCGTCGCTCCCCTTCTAAATGAAGAAACTCAGCAAAGTCGAATTCCATCCCCCGCTCAGCGAGCTTGCGGGTCACTAATTCTATGTTCTCCCGGACGAAACGCGGATCGAGCATCCCTTTCCTCTGCTGTTTTAAGAAGAGTTAAAAGTAACACTGGAGAGGGGATTAGTCAAGATTTTTACGAGGGCTCCGCGGCCTCCTCTTCCCCCTCCTCGGTCACCAGTCGAGTGATGGCCGCTACCCGATCCCTGACTTCCAGGCCCTGGAGCTTCACGCCTTGGGTGTTTCGACCTATAAGGCTGACCTCCTGCACCTTCAGGCGTGTAACCTTCCCTTCCTGGGAGATCATCATCAGCTCATCCTCGGGGAATACCTGCATGATCCCCACCGCCTCTCCATTCTTCTCGGTGATTTTGATATTGATGATCCCCTTTCCCCCCCGGCGCTGAGTCCGGTACTCGGAGAGGACGCTCCGCTTGCCGTATCCATGCTTGGTTACGGTGAGGACGGCAGAGCCCTCCTGGACGATCTCCATCCCCACCACCTCGTCCCCCTCCTCCAAGCTAATGCCGACAACTCCCCGGGCCGTCCGGCCCGTTAGGCGCACTTGGCCTTCGGGGAAGCGGATGGCCTTCCCGCCCCGCGTTCCCAAAAATAAGTCCTCTCCTCCCCTTGTCATACAGACGGCTATTAGTTCGTCTCCGGGGTCCAGGGATAGAGCGATAATCCCCCCAGTCCGTGGGTGAGCGTAAGCATTCAGTTCGGTCTTCTTCACCACCCCCCTTTTGGTGGCCATCACGAGATAGCGGTCTACCTCGAACTGGCGGATAGGGATCATGGTGGTGATCTTTTCCCCCGGCCCGAGACCCACAAAATTAACAATGGCCTTACCCTTAGAGGCCCTCCCCAACTGAGGAATCTCGTGAACCTTGAGCCAGTGGACTTTCCCATGATTAGTAAAAAGGAGAATGTAGCTCAGGGTGGAGGCAACGAAGAGGTGCTCCACATAGTCCTCCTCCTTGGTCGCCATCCCGGTCATCCCCTTTCCCCCCCGGCGCTGGGCCCGATAGATGTTAAGGGGACTGCGTTTGATATAGCCGCTGTGAGTAATGGTGATTACCATCTCCTCATCGGCCAGCATGTCCTCCAACTGGATATCCGCTGTTTCCTCCAGGATCTCAGTGCGGCGTGGGTCTCCATAGGCATCTTTAAGGTATAATAACTCTTCCTGGATAATCCCTTTCAAGAGTCCCTCACTGGCGAGGACCTCTCGAAGGTGGGCTATGTTCCTTAAGGTATCTTCGTGCTCCTCTTGAATCTTCTGCCGCTCCAGGGCTACCAGGCGCTGGAGCCTTAACTCCAGGACGGCCTGGGCTTGGATAGGACTAAGGCCGAAACGGCTCACCAGACCCTCCTTGGCCTCCTCTACCGAGCGCGAACCGCGAATCAGGGCTACCACCTCATCCAGGTGATCTAAGGCTATCCGGTATCCCTCCAAGATATGGGCCCGCTCCTCGGCCCGGGCCAAATCAAAGCGGGTCCTCCGGCGGATCACCTCTCTCCGGTGGGCCAGGAAATGGTATAGGAGCTCCTTCAGATTTAAAATTCGAGGCTGGTTTTCCACTAGAGCCAGCATGATGACCCCAAAACTCGATTGCATAGGGGTATGTTTGTAGAGCTGGTTGAGGATAGCCTTAGCGGGCTCGTCCTTCTTTGGCTCGATGACAATCCGCATCCCCTCCCGGTCCGATTCGTCCCGGAGATCGGCGATCCCCTCAATCTTCTTCTCCCTCACCAGCTCTGCAATGCGTTCAATGAGCTTGGCCTTATTCACCTGATAGGGGAGCTCGGAGACGATGATGTTCTCCTTTCCCCCTTTGGCCCTTTCTACAAAGGCCTTTGCCCTCATTTGGATGTGCCCCCTCCCCGTCCGGTAAGCGTCTACAATCCCTCCCCGACCATGAATGTAAGCAGCAGTGGGGAAGTCCGGCCCCTGGATGGCCGTCATCAGGTCTTCCGGAGCTGCTTCGGGGTCATCAAGCATTATTAGAAGCCCATCCACTACCTCTCCTAGATTGTGGGGGGGGATGTTGGTGGCCATCCCAACCGCGATCCCCGAGGAGCCGTTCACTAAGAGGTTGGGCAGGAGCGCGGGAAGCACCCTGGGCTCCATCAGGGTTTCATCAAAGTTGGGGGCAAAGTCCACCGTCTCCTTATCAATGTCGGCCAGCATTTCCTGGGCGATTTTGGCCAGACGCACCTCGGTGTAGCGCATGGCCGCCGCCTCGTCCCCGTCCACAGAGCCAAAGTTCCCCTGACCCTCGATCAAGGGATAGCGCAGGGAGAAGTCCTGCACCATACGGATGATGCTGTCGTAGACAGCGATATCGCCATGGGGGTGATACTTTCCTAAAACCTCGCCCACTACCCGGGCCGACTTTTTGAAGGGGCGATTATAGGTCAGGCCCAGATCTCGCATGGCGTAGAGGATCCGGCGGTGCACGGGCTTCAGGCCATCCCGGACATCGGGCAGGGCCCTCCCTATGATTACACTCATGGCATAATTCAGATAAGAGCGCTTCATCTCGTCTTCGATATTTACTGGGATTCTCGCTGCCTCAGGAGCCATTTCCTTCTACCCAGCCTTTCTCAGATATCCAGGGTCCTTGCCTCGGGGGCCCGCTCTTGGATGAAGCGCCTTCTGGGCTCGACTTGATCGCCCATGAGGACGGTGAAGATCTCGTCTGCCTCTACCGTATCCTCAATAGTAACATGGAGCAGGGTCCTGGTCTCGGGATTCATGGTGGTCTCCCATAGCTGCTCGGGGTTCATCTCGCCCAGGCCCTTGTACCGCTGGATCTGAATGCCCCGTCTAGAGAGACTCAGGACCTTCTCGGGCAGCTCCTTGGTGGAGCCCACCTCCTCCTCAATACCATCGGCCTGGATCCTATACGGTGGTGGGCCCAGGGTCTCCAGGGCACTGGCAAGTCTGGCGAGCTCCCTCACTTCGGGTGAGGAGATAAGTTCTTGGTCAATAACCACAGGCTCCCCCTCCCCCGATAAGAAGAGCAACCTGTGGCAGCCATGCTCCTCATCCCACTCAAGGGCTGCTGTATAGGTGTTGGCCCCCAAGGCCTGGAGCTCATGGAGCATCCGATCCAGAAGTCCCTGGGCTCTGGCCTCATCGAAGCTACCTTTTTGATGCCCCCTGGCCAGGATAAGGGCTCTAAGGATCTCAGGGCGCTTCCCCTTCTTCTCCAGGGCCTTTAATGCCCTCTCGAAGGCCACCATTTTCCTGAGGAGGGCTACCAGCCGGTCCCCATTTAGGGGCACCCCCGAATCTGAAGTCCAGACGGTAATCCCCTCCGCAGCTGCTTCTATAAGATACTCCTCCAGGGACTGTTCATCCTTCAAATAGCGTTCCCTCTTCCCCCTCTTCACCTTGAAAAGGGGGGGCTGGGCAATGTAGAGGTAGCCCTTCTCTACCAAGGCCCGCATTTGCCGAAAGAAGAAGGTGAGGAGCAGGGTGCGGATGTGAGCCCCGTCCACGTCGGCATCGGTCATAATGATGATTCGATGGTAGCGGGCCTTGGCAGGGTTGAAGTCGTCACGCCCCACCCCTGTGCCCAGGGCAGAGATGAGGGTGCGGATCTCTAGGCTCTCTAACATCTTGTCGAAGCGGGCCTTTTCCACATTCAGGATCTTTCCTTTAAGGGGAAGGATGGCTTGAGTCCGGCGGTCACGGCCCTGCTTGGCAGAGCCCCCTGCCGAGTCTCCCTCCACCAAGAACAGCTCACAGAAGGCAGGGTCCTTCTCCGAGCAGTCGGCCAGCTTTCCTGGCAGAGAATCCAGCTCCAGGGCGCCTTTTCTCCGGGTTAGCTCCCGCGCCCGGCGGGCTGCTTCCCGCGCCCTTGCGGCCTCCACTGCTTTTTCGATAATCCTTCTCGCTACCGCAGGATTCTCCTCCAGATATTCGGCCAGCTTCTCGTTGACCACCGCCTCCACAATGCCCTTTACCTCGGTGTTCACTAGCCTCGCCTTAGTCTGGCCTTCAAACTGGGGATTGGGAAGCTTCACGCTCACCACTGCTGTTAGGCCCTCCCGGGCATCCTCGCCTGAAAGATTAGATTTGAGGTTCCGCAAAGATTCGCTCGACGCCAGGTAATTATTGATGGTCCGGGTAAGGGCCGACTTAAAACCGATTAAGTGGCTCCCCCCATCGTGGGTATTGATATTGTTAGCAAAAGAGAAAACGCTCTCGCTGTAGCTATCATTGTATTGTAACGCCACCTCTACCTGGACCCCGTTTCGCTGTTGCTCGATGTAAATGGGCTGGGGGTGAAGGGCGTTCTTGTTTTTGTTGAGGTGCTCCACAAAAGATACGATCCCCCCTTGGTAGTAAAACTCGCGGCGATCAGCGATACGCTCGTCCACCAGAGTTATCTTCAGGCCCTTGGTGAGGAAGGATAGCTCGCGCAGCCGGTTTGAAAGGATGTCCAGGCTGAAGCCCCTGTCTTCGAAGATGGCGGGGTCAGGGGAGAAGGTAACCTTGGTGCCTGTGCTCTTGGTTTTCCCGATCTCCCGAAGCTCAGTGGCAGGTTTCCCCCGCTCGTATCGCTGGTGGTATACCCGGCCTTCGCGCTTTATTTCTAGCTCCAGCCATTCGGACAACGCATTCACCACGGAGAGCCCAACCCCGTGTAGCCCCCCTGATACCCGGTAGGCCTCGCTGTCAAACTTACCCCCTGCGTGGAGGGTTGTAAGCACTACCTCTGCGGCGGGGCGGCCGGTCCCGGCATGGATATCCACAGGAATCCCGCGGCCGTCATCAACGACGGTGACGCTGTTATCGCTGTATACAATGACTTCCACCTTGTGGCAAAAACCGGCCAGGGCTTCGTCAATGCTGTTATCCACCACCTCATAAACTAGGCGATGGAGGCCCTCAGGGCCAGTGCCTCCGATGTACATGGCCGGGCAGGTGCGGACCGCCTCCAACCCTTCTAGGACCTTGATGTGATCGGCTCGGTATCCGCCAGTCCCGTGATCACGATTATCCACCATCTTCAATTCCATCTCCCATAATATATGAATACCTAATTTTATAGTATATCAAACCTTCGCCTCTTTGGGAAGGGGCTTTTCTTCTGTTTGGATCTGGCTCGAGGAGACCTTAAGGGGGATGGCCAGGGAAAGAAAAAATGGGAGAAATTTGTCGGAATATAATGCTTGTAGGGGTTGGTTTCCTTCGGTCCTTCCAGAAACAACTCCGCCTCAGGCGGACCTATCGCCCAAATGTTTGGCGGTGTTGTCCCTAGAGCCTCATGGGCATTATGACGCAGCCGTATTCCTCGTCCCCTAATATGCGGTAGAGGGTGGGGCTCAAGGGGTCGCTAAGGTGAATTACCACTTCTTCTCCTGAGGTTACATTTAGGAAATCCAAGATGTATTTGGCGTTAAAGCCGACAGAAAGGTCTTCCCCTTGATAATCTACCTCGACGGTCTCTTTGGCCTCACCGAGGTCTAGGTTGGTGCAGGAGACCACCATCCGGCCTCGGGAGATTTCGAGTTTTGTTGGCACGGCCCTTTCCCCCAAGATGGCGGAGGTCCTTTTAAGGGCACCGCTCAAGAGGGTCTTTTTAATTATGGCCCTTTGGGGGGCGGCGCCGGGGATCGCCTGCTCATAATTAGGGAATTGCCCTTCTATGAGTCGTGCTATCAAAATGTTTTTTTGAAGATCAAAAATCAGCTGATTGTTTACAAAGACGAGCCCCGCCTCTCCTTCTTCGTCTCGGAGAATTTTCAGAACTTCACCTAAGGCCTTTTTGGGGATGATGGCTTCCCGGTTCCCGCTGCCCTTGATCTCACCGCGTCCTCTCCTGATTACGGCCAACCGGTGCCCGTCAGTGGCTACCATTCGAATCTCTTCGGGAAGGAGTTGAAAGAAAACCCCGGTTAAGGTATAGCGGGTTTGATCTGTGGAAACCGCGTATATGGTTTTATGGATCATGTCGTGGAGGGTTCCCTTTTTAATCGAGTAGCCCCCCTCTTTCTTGAGTTCTGGTATGGTTGGAAATTCTTCCTTGGGGAGGCACTTAAGCCGAAATTCGGAACGTTCACAGCGAAGGGTCATTACTAAATCCTGATCTACTTCTAAATCAATTGGCGCCTCTGGTAGCTCTCGAGTTATTTCGTATAGTTTCTTCGCGGGTGCAACAACTGCTCCGGATTTCAGGACATCGGCTTCCAGTTCTGCCTTAACGCCTATGTCTAAATCAGTTCCAAAAAGAGAAATCCCTTGGGGGTTGGTTTCTATCAGTAAGTGGGATAGGATTGGGAGGGTTTTTTTGGTTTCTGCCACTCCTTGAACAGGTGAAAGTCCACTTAAGAAGGTCTCTCGTGAAATTTGGAAGCGCATTTAAATCCTCCTTTAACTACATT